>JAUXED010000041.1 GCA_030618105.1 Bacteroidota bacterium
GGAGTTGTACCGTCTGTATCAAATCCTTCGAACCTCAATAATTGGTAAGCGCCATTTGACAAATAGTACCGGCGACCCCAATCTTTGTTAATCAGGTTTGTAAGGTTAAAGATATCGAAAGTAAGCTGAAGAGTGTGTTTCCTTCCACCTGCATTCACAAAGATGTCCTGAATAAACTTCAGGTCAACAACGCTTGAGAACGGGAGTCTTGCTCCGTTCCTTTCAGCATATTCACCACGATGATCGCTCAGATAGTCATCATTCTTTATAAATTCATCCAGCTCACTCCAGTTCCCACCGGTAAGAATTATTTCAGATGACGAAGCCGGAATGTAAGCCAGGTTATTACTACTTTCGCCATTTCCGTTAACATCACCATAATCATTATAAATATATGAATAAACTTCACCAGACTGACCGTTATAATAAAGCGAAATGGCAGTTGAGAGGTTTTTCAGGTATTCTTTCTGATACGTTACAAAAGCGACAACCCGGTGTCCCATATCAAAATCTGACGTACTTAGATCAAGGTTGTTCAGTCCGTTCACCTGCTCCATATACCTCCATTGTGATGAGTTCTGGGATGATGTTCCGTCATTCAGCACCATAGCCCTACCGAATGTGTAAGCAAATGTAGCTGATAAGCCGTTATCAAATGGTTTCTCAAGCTTTGCGGTTATGTTATATGTATAACCTTCACCGGTATTGGCTCCCAGCATAATACGTGTATAATCACCATCAAGTTTACCGGAATTATAGTGAGGGCGGTTATCAACACCGGTAAGATAGAAATCCGCATTCGGATCACGGTTCAGGTTATAATATATTACATTATTGATGGTTTTTGTATATAAACCCTCAAGTGTACCGATCATACCCCAGGGCAGTTTCTGGTCCACCGCAAGACTGGCTCTGAACATCTGCGGGAATTTAAAATCATCTGCAAACAGGTCAACCTGACCTCCGTAAGCAGCATCAGTACCACCAAAATCAGCAGCTTTATATTGATTGTCCCAGGTAGGATTAAAGAAGATATCGGGCGTCCATGAACTTTTATGATATACACCACCTATGTTTACACCGTTGTTAGTATAAGAACCACCGGGCCATACAAGTGGTAAACGTGAAGTAAAGATCCCTATTCCACCGCGTACCTGAGTTGATTCATCACCTTTAACATCAAGATTAAAGCCTATCCTGGGAGAAATCATGATCTGTGCTTTTGGCATTTTGCCCGCTTCAGCACCCTGCATATCCCAACCTGCTGTTTCAAGAATTGGAATTGTTACGGTATTAAAATGATTATCCACATTCGGTTCAGTCGGGAACATAGGCATATCGAAACGGATACCTGCTGTAACTTTCAGGTTATCATTTACCTGGTATTCATCCTGTGCATACAGTCCGAATTGCATCATTTTGAAGTCTGCTGCAGCAGCCGAACCATCACCTGTGATATCGTCAACCAGAGAATAACCTCTTTCGTACTGGATAGCCGAAACTTCACCTGCAGTTCCAACTGTCAGAAAGTCAGCCACTGATGAATAGCGATATTCACCATAGTTCTTTCTCATAAACAGGTTATAAGTAGATGAGAATTCGTTATTCGTTCCGAGTGTAATAGTATGTTTCCCTTTATATATAGTATAATTATCAGTAATAGTAAGAACTTTCTGATCAAGTTTATTTGCTGTTGAATAAGGCTCCGATCCGATATAAAGGGTACCACTGCCATCATATATTCTTATAGCCGGGAAGTTTGCACCACTCGGATCCCTGTCGTCAACTACAGATGTATAACCAATTACCAGGTTGTTTGAAGACCCTTCAAAGTTACTTTTCAATTCGAGGGCGGTTGAATTGGTCACACTCGGGAAATACTCACTATTGTTAAGGAAACCTATACTACGTGAGCTGGAGCGGGTAGCTTTTAAAGCCTCAAGATTTGTATAGGAATGACGGAGTGTCATCTTGTGTTGCTCACTTATGTTCCAGTCAAAACGAACCAGGAATTTGTCGGAATCCAATGTCCTTGTTTTATTAAGATAAGGACCAGGTTCATAACTATAAGTATTTCTGAGAAGATTTGCAACAGCATCAATATCTGATTGAGGTGAATCACCAGTATAATCAGAAAAATTAAATGGTTGTGGAGTTTCTTCCCTCTGTATCTCGGCATTTACAAAGAAGAATAATTTATTTTTCACTATTGGTCCGCCCAAACGGAAACCATAAGTATTAGAAGAGAAATCATCCAGTTTATCACGTTCGGCTTCAGCATCATCAGTAGGAGTTTTTCCTGCAATACTCTCATTTCTCATGAAATAATACGCTGAACCCTTAATTTCATTTGAACCGCTACGTGTAACAGCGTTAATACTGGCACCGGCGAACCCTCCCTGACGAACATCATAAGGAGCAAGCACTATCTGGAACTGCTCAATAGCGTCCATACTGATCGGTGTACCACCGGTCTGTCCACCGTTGGTACCTGTTGCAGCCAGTCCAAAAACATCGTTATTCACAGCACCGTCAATTGATATGGCATTGTAGCGGTTGTTCATCCCGGCAATAGATATACCACCGTAACCACTAACAGTTGCCTGAGGTGTGAGGCGGGTGAAGTCGGTCAGATCCCTTCCTACGGTTGGCATAAGAGAGATCCTTTCATTATTAATCACTGTTTCAGCTCCTGTCCGGTTACCATCGAAAATATCATAATTGCCAATACGGCTTCCAACAACCTGAACTTCTTCAAGTGCGAGCTGTGTTTCACTAATGGTAACATTCAGCCTGAGTGTTTGACCAAGATTAAGATAAATTCCATCCTTCTCATATTTTTTATAACCTACAAAAGAGACGGTGATTTTGTACGGGCCACCAACGTGCAGGTTGGGCAAACGGAAATATCCTTCAGTATCGGTAATTCCACCAAACTGAGAACTTGTAGGCATATGCACTGCAATAACAGTGGCACCCGGCAAAGTTTCTCCATTGGCATTTACTACTCTACCATTCATACCTGAAGTGGTAGTTCCCTGTGCAAATGCAGCCGTTGATAACAGCCCCAATGACAGGATAAAAACAATAGTTTTAATAAATGATTTCATAAGATTTAATAGATTAAATTAAGGTTAAAAGTAATTTTTGTCAAGATTATCACTTATAATCAAATTAATTGTTAAGAAAAGATGAAGATATCTTTAAGGAATCTTTAATTGATTTTGTTATTATTTTCGCTATTTCATCAAACTATTCCGGATTATAATACTAAAATTAACAAGTGAGATAAAGACATATAATCCACACTTAATTAAGGGTTATAAAAATAGACATAAAGGAATATTCAAACCAAATCAATTAGTTAACAATTTGTCAACAATTAATTGTGCAGAACCCAGATTGTTTTTAATATATTGCTTAGAAGTATTACCTGCTTTTTGACGCACTTCATCCTTATATATCAACTCATTAAAAGCTTTTTCCAAATCAGAAAAATTATTAACAGGTATTGCTCCTCCTTGTTCTTTTAATTCACATGCTTCACGGAATTTTTTATAATTCGGTCCGAAAATAACAGGTATTCCAAAAGTTGCAGGTTCAAGAATATTATGGATGCCTTTCCCGAATCCTCCACCGATATATGCTATATTTCCATATCGATAAAGTGATGATAACATTCCAATATTATCAATTATTAACACTTCGGCATTTGAATCCTGTTTTTCTTTAAGTGTTGAATATTTTATCGATGGTTTAATAATGCTTTTTTGTATTCTTGAAATATTCTCCTTTTTTATTTCATGCGGAGCTATGATCCATTTTATATTATCCCCCGATTCATTAATATATTTAATAAGGATTTCTTCGTCCTGTTTCCAGGTACTTCCGGCAACTATCAGCATTTTTTTCCTCTTGAATTTCTCTGCAATCCTGTTTTCTTTAACCTCTTTTGATATATGATACACACGATCAACACGAGTATCACCTGCAATAGTTGCATTTTCAACACCATACCGGGTGAGAATTTTTAACGACTGTTCATTCTGCACAAAAATATGGGAAAAATATCCAAGCATTTTCCTGAATGGCTTCCCATAGCTTTCAAAAAACCACTGGTCTTCCCTGAAATTAGCAGATATAAGAAATAGAGGAATATTTCTTAACCACAATTGATGAAGGTAATTATACCAGAATTCATACTTTACAAAAACAGCAAACTTAGGCTTAATAAGGTCCAGGAATTTTGTCACATTCCTTTTCCTATCTAAAGGAAGATAGAGGATCAGATCAGCATTTTCATAATTCTTCCCGATCTCATATCCCGATGGAGAAAAGAAAGTGAGCAGGATGAATGCATTGGGGTTATGCTTTTTATATTCTTCAATCACAGGTCTTCCCTGTTCAAATTCACCTAATGATGAGCAATGGAACCAGACAGTATTTTCTTGTTTTACCAAATTGATATTTATCTTTTCCCATTGATCTCTTCTGCCTGTTATCCATTGCTTTGCCTTCTTATTAAACAAAGAAGCAAAACATATCCCCAGACCATAAAACCTAATTACAATACCATAAACAATCCGGAACATTTTCAGCATTTTAGAAGTTGAGGCAAAAGTAAGAAATTAAGTTTACTAAAATGCTGCAAGGAGAAGGTCAATATCTTTCGAAAGGATCCCGAATTTATTACCAATAATGCTATTGGTTAATATGCCATTAAACAGATAAACTCCTTTTCTGAGACCTTTATTCTCTTTCAAGTGTGCCTGTAAGCCTCCCGATTCACCAAGTTCAAGAAGGATAGGAACAAAAACATTGCTTAATGCGATAGAAGCAGTACGGGCTACGCGTGACGGGATATTAGAAACTGAATAATGTACCACTCCGTGTTTTTCAAATACCGGGTCTTTGTGGGTACGGCTCTCTGAAGTTTCCACACATCCTCCCTGGTCGATACTAATATCAACAATTACTGAACCCTTTTTCATTACTTTAACCATATCCTCAGTAATATAAAAATGTGACCCTTCCCCCCCGTGTAAATTGAAGGCACCAATAACAACATCTGCCGATTTAAGGTTCTTTTCAAGTACCTGAGGGTGAAATACCGAAGTTTGCAGGCGATGCCCTATTAAATTCTGAATTTCCCTCAGATAATGAACCGATTGATCAAAAATTTTCACGGTAGCTCCAAGACCGAGAGCTGCTCTTGTTGCATATTCAGCAGCCGTTCCTGCTCCAAGTATCACAACCTCTGCCGGTGTAATCCCTGTAATCCCTCCCAGCATAACACCTTTACCACCTCTGACATTACTCAGATATTCTGCCGCCACCAAAACAGAAGTAATACCTGCAATTTCGCTCATTGACCTGACAACAGGATAGAGATCATGTCTGTCCATAATGTTTTCAAATGCAATAGCTGTTATTTTTTTCTGAACAAGTGCTCTAATAATCTTTTCAGATTGTTTGGCTATTTGAAGTGATGAAAAAACCAGTTGTTGCCCTGGTAAAAAATTTATTTCACTAAGGGTTAACGGAGCAACTTTAAGAATAACATCTGCTTTTAATACTTCTTCACTTGTATCAACAATAAAACCACCCTTTTCGCTAAAATCCGTATCTGAATAACTGGCATTTTTGCCTGCATCCTTTTCAATAAGCACATCATGCCCATTACCAACAAGCAATTCAACAGCCTCGGGTGTAAGAGCCAGACGATTTTCCTGTTTAGGATCTTCACAAGGGATCCCAATAATCAGTTTTTTTTGCTTTTTTCCTACTTCGAGTATTTCTTCCTGTGGAAGTAAACCGTGGTCACTTAATGAAAAGTGGCTGGATCTGGTATCTTTGTTCATGTTAATAGATTTTGTAAACAGAAAATATAACTCCGCAAATTAATTAAAAAACAGCTATAGTCATAGTAATCTGTAAATTTTGAAAAGTTTATTCTATTTCCAGTATTCTTGCACCTCCCTGTTCAATAGTGATTTTTACCAATACTGCATCATCAGGCAAGATATTAGCAATCAACTCCGGCCATTCGATAAAACAGTAGTTTCCTGAATAAAAATAATCCTCATACCCAAAATCAAAAACTTCTTCAATCTTTTTTATCCTGAAAAAATCGAAATGATAAATTGCAATACCGTTCTCTGCATGGTATTCATTTACAATTGTAAAAGTTGGACTGTTAACTACGTCAATTACATCCAATTTTCTGCACAAAGCCTGGATAAACGTTGTCTTGCCAGCCCCCATTTCACCAAAGAAAGCGAAAAGCCGTTGCTTTTTAAATTTATCAAGTAGTTCAGCGGCAGCTAAATCAATATTCGCAATATTATCTATTATAATTCGTGGCATATCAGACAACCGATGAAAGAGTGACCAGTGGCAGAATCATTTCCTGCATTGAAATACCACCATGCTGGAAAGAATTCCGGTAGAGTTTTACATAGTGATTAAAGCTATTAGGATAAACAAGAAAATCATTATTGGATGCAAAAATATATTTTGAGCTGATGTTTGATTTAGGCAGACGCGCTTTTGCAGGGTCTCCAATCTCAAAAACCTGTTTCGGATTATAATTCAGGTTTCTACCCATTTTATATCTCAGGTTCGAAGAAGTTTGACGGTCTCCAATAACTTTTACAGGGTTCTGTACACGAATTGTTCCGTGATCAGTTGTAATAACCAGGGTAACATTATGGTTTGTTAGTTCCTTTATAAGCTCAATCAATGGAGAGTGAGTAAACCATGAACGGGTAAGTGATCTGTAAGCCGATTCATCATTTGCAAGTTCGCGTATCATATCCATTTCTGTACGAGCATGAGAAAGGATATCAACAAAATTATATACAACCACCAGAAGATCTGTATTTACAAGTGAATTCAGGTTTTCAACAAGTTTTTTGCCCTGTTCAAGATTATTGACTTTTTCGTAAATACAAGAATAATCTTTCCCTAACCTTTTAAGCTGTTGTAACAATAATTCCTTTTCATTTAGGTTTTTACCTTTTTCAACCTCATCAGGTATCCATAATTCCGGAAACATTTCTGCAATTTCGACAGGCATAATCCCTGCGAAAATTGAATTTCTTGCATACTGGGTAACAGTGGGTAAAATGCTACAATAGAGTTCCTCCTGCCTGATCCTGAAATAATTTTGTATTTCGGGATAGATTGTCCGCCATTGATCGTATCGCAAATTATCAATCAGTATAAAGGCAACTTTTTCACCATTGTCTAATACCGGTAATATTTTCCGGCGAAAAATCTCATGAGACATCAGCGGCTTATCATACGCTCCTTTTTCAAACCATGAAACATAATTCGTTTTAACAAATCGTGAAAAAGCGTTATTGGCTTCATTCTCCTGCATACGATAAACCTCCAGGAGATTTGAATCCTCTGAATTGTCCAGTTCAATACTCCAGTAAGAGAGTTTCTTGTACAGGTCAGCCCAATCGGAAAAACTAACAGCTTCGTTGATCCTGTTTCCTATTTTGGAAAATTCCGATTGATATGCAGTAGTGGTTTTCCTGGTAACCAGCATTTTTTTCTCAATAATCTTTTTTATCGATAATAGTACTTGCTGAGGTTTCACCGGTTTAATAAGGTAATCAGATATTTTTGCTCCGATTGCCTCTTCCATTATATCTTCTTCCTCACTCTTTGTAACCATTACAACCGGAATATCGGGTCGTATATCCTTTATATAAGATAATGTTTCAAGTCCACTTTTACCCGGCATATTTTCATCCAAAAACACAAGGTCAAAATCCTCATTCCCAATCATCTCAATAGCATCATCACCGTTACTTGCCGTTTTTAGCCGGTAGCCCTTTTCTTCAAGAAAAATAATATGAGAATTTAATAACTCTATCTCATCATCTACCCATAAAATTCTAATTTCCCTCATCTCAGATATGGTTTTTCAGGATAACTCGAAAGTCGAAACCCGTAACCCTGCAATACTTAGCTCTATTTATAAAAGAATTAACCGCCAAGTACGCTAAGGATGCGCTAAGAACGCAAAGTACAAATATTATTTAAATTATCTTCAATATATTCTTAAGCAAACTATGCGACTCCTTTGCGATCTCTGAGGTAAATTCTTTATTATCTTTAAATTTTCTTTGCGACCTTTGCGTGAACTCTTCGCGAACTTTGCGGTTAGTCTTTCTTCCCTTTACGGAAGATAATTTTCTTCAAAAAACTTTAAATACGTAGATGCTGATTTGTTTTGTTTAAATGTTTTAAAATTATCCAGGGAAATGACAAAAAAGCTGTATTCCATTCCCTCTATTGATTTGAAAACATCTGCATTTGAATTTATCAACCGGTAATATTCGGAAGCAGTTGTTTTATTTTCAAAACTTCTGACACTGATTATCTGCAAGCCATCATCCAGCAATTCACCCTCGGTTCTAAAAGTGGTATTCACAAAATTATCAAGGTTAAAGTTGATAATGTCAAAAATAATACGATTAATATCAGTGCCTCCACTTTCAAGAGCAAGCATAAATAAGTGTTCCTGGTCTTCTTTTACAAAGTATATCTCTTTGGCAATCTGTTTTTCTTCTTCTTGTTTTAAAACCGTGTAAGTCTTGTTCAAATAAGCAATTAATTCATCTGCCCTGTTTTTTTCTTCACTTTGGGGATATGTTTTATTCAATTCCACCAAAGCTTTTTTGAAAGCCGCCTCATCAGCAATATTTCCAATAGCCATAGCCCTGAGCAGTGCAAATTTAGGAGCCAGTTCATGGTCCTTTTCATCAATCAGGACTTTATCACAATTATCAAGCACTGAGTTATACTTTCCTTCCTTATAAAGGATGTACGTATTCTCATAAAATCTTTTGATCACATCCTTTTTCTCTTTCAATTTTTTATAAAAATCAGGGTCAGAAAGGAATTGGGCATACTCACTATCGGGGTATTTATCTATAATCAGGTTTTTATAATAATTGCTTTTCTCATAATGTGATTGTTGCAAATACAATTCATGCAAATGATACAAGGAAGATAAATAATCATCACCTTCCGGATATCTGCTGTTAAGTTCTTCATATGCTTCAGTCGCTTTAACCAAATTATCCATGTCTGTCTGGTATATTCTTCCAACTTTGTATAATGCTTCGGCTATTCTTGCATGGGATAACATCATCAGTGAATCATTCGAAGGAATATCTTTCATATAAAAGTCAACAGATTTTTTATCGTCAATCCCGATTTTACCAGTGGTTATAGAATCTGATCCTTCCTGTGAAATGGCTTCCAGATCAAAACTAATAACATTCTTGTTCTTTCTTCTCCAACTATCACCAAGCTTCCTGTCCCCCCATTTTTTCCTGAACTCTGTTCGCCCAAAAGCCAAAGCCTCCGGATTATAAAAATACCACTTCCCGCTACGATCAAGAGTGTTTTCAAATCTTCGCTGATCCTCATAAAACTGACCCAGGTTATATTGATCTGTAGTTCCGGCTTCCCTTTGACTGCGTTCCTCTTCTTTTACCTTTTGAATGATATTGTTGATTAATAATTTTTGTTCCGATTCGCTCATTTGAGCAACCATTTGGAGGCTGTCCTCCCTTTCAACTATTAAAATATTATCAACAAGGCGGGTAAGATTTCCCGTCTTTACTGCAATAGATTTATAACCGGGATATGATTTATTAAGGGTTGTAACTGCACTATCGTAATAGGCCTGTGAAAATTTATAATCTTTCCTTTCGAAATAGATATCGGCAAGACTAAGATAGCTTAATCCTTTCTGGTTTGTGTTGGAAATACTGCCAGCCACAGATTGCTTATATAATTCAATGGCTTCTCCAATTTTTTCTTCCTTCATGCTTACAGATCCTAAAGCATAATAAATCTGATCGTGATAGTCAATATTCTTATCATCTTTAAGCATTTTCATCAGCTCCTTAACAATTTCGGATGAATTTCCCATTGAAACATCATAGGCACCTGCCAGATTTATCTTTGCATTAAATGCCATCTCGTAAGGCGGGTTCATTTTTATCACTTTCTTGTATAGTTCTGAAGCATTTTCGAAGTTGCCCAATTCCTGTTGTATCTGGGCAAGAATAAAAGAGTATCTGGTTTTTTTCTTTTTATCACTGGCGTATTCAAGAGCTTTAGTCAGATGCGGAACTGTCATTTCAAAATTTCGCTGCTTTAAATAAAAATCACCATAGGTGTTTGAAACATCCCCGATAAATTTATCAGGTATTGTGTCATTTGCAGCCAAAACTGTTAAAACCTTAAGCGCTTCATTAAAATTGTCTGTTTCACAAAATGTCCTGGCAAGCCAAATATTCCCCTGAATCCTAATATCTTCATCCAGAGCCTCTTTTATGATATGTTTAAATGTATACTGTGCAGCTTTAAAATCATGTTTATAGAATTGTGCCTTCCCCATTAACAAATAACTATCGTCCACCCATATATTATATTCTGGTTGTTCCAGAAATTCCTTTTCCTTATTTGAAAGATTTTCTTTATCTATTTCGGGCTTTACTTTAATAGAATGCAGCGTGATAACCTTTGTTGCTTTCCGTATTGCCCTGTCCATCTGGGGTTTTACCTGTGAGGCAAGGTCAGCATCAACATAATTAAATACCGAAAGTATCTGGGAGTAATTATTTTGAAATGAATTCTCAATTTTTTCAATACCCTTAAAAAAACTTTGTTCCCCATTGAAATAGATATTGTAATGAGAGGTTAGGTTATGATAAACCCTTGTTGATGAGGTGTTTTTTTCAGGAGAACAACCGGAAAAAAAAACTATCAGCAAACAGAGAACTGTTTTATATAGAAACCTGGAAAAATTCAAATTTGACAAAATTATCTTTTTGTAAAACTCATAAACCAGCTTCTTATTTTATGAATCCCAAAATTTCCGGTAATTATTATCAATCCCCTGGGCTTAACCAGGCTTTAATTGTTCGCAGAAATCACTTTCTTCACTTCAGGTATCTCCTTTTTAATAGCTTGCTCAACCCCTGCTTTAAGAGTCTGCTCACTGTATGGACAGCCGCGGCAAGCCCCTGTTAGTTCAACCTTTACAACCAAATCCTTCGTAATTTCCACCAGTTCAATATCTCCGCCATCTGCCTGAAGATAAGGTCGTATTTTTTCAAGTTCGTTTTTAATTCGATCGTGCATTTTATTATTCTCTTTTGTTTCCATTTCAATTATTTTTTTATGGTTGAATTATGCCGAGTAGGCTTAATTTCAACTTTTTTTGTAGGATCAAGGGTTGCATTTCTTTTAGCGACCTGGTCTGCTACCTTATCAGCCATTTTAAGAAAGGCTTTCCCCGCAATTGAATCTTCGTTCAGGACTGATGGTTTGCCGGCATCTCCACTTTCACAAATACTTTGCACAATTGGAATTTGTCCTAACAGAGGGATATTTTTCTTTTCCGCAAGTTTTTTACATCCATCTTTCCCAAAGATATAATACTTGTTATCAGGCAATTCTGCCGGTGTAAACCATGACATATTTTCCACCAATCCCAATACAGGTACATTGATCTTATCCCCCATGAACATGGAGATCCCTTTAACAGCATCAGCCAGTGCCACTTCTTGTGGAGTACTTACAATAATTGCACCTGTAACCGGAACTTCCTGAACCAGAGTAAGATGAATATCGCTTGTGCCCGGAGGCAGGTCTACCAGAAGGTAATCCAGTTCTCCCCAATTACTTTGTCTTATAAGTTGTTTTAGTGCATTTGTTGCCATTGGACCTCTCCATACCAGGGCATCATCAGGATTGATAAAGAATCCTATTGACAGCATTTTTATTCCATAATTCTCAATCGGTTCTATAATATCTACACCATCAATTTTTCTAACCATAGGTTTTTGCCCTTCAACATTAAACATCTTAGGAATAGAAGGTCCATAGATATCAGCATCGATCAATCCCACCCTGGCACCCGATTTGGTAAGGGCAATAGCAAGGTTTGTAGCTATTGTTGACTTCCCAACACCACCTTTACCTGATGCAACAGCAATTATATTTTTAACATTTTGCAATGCTTTATTCTCTTCTTTTGTAACCTTATCCGACTTAATGTTGATATTTCCTTTTATTTCAGCATTCTTATCCACATTTTTTTGAATAGCATTGACACATGCCTGACGTATAGCAGACACAAAAGGATCATTCGACTTGTCAAAATGAAGAGTAAAACTGATCTTTTTTCCCTTTACTTCCAGATCCTCCACCATGTTTAAACTCACGATATCTTTTTCTTTTGCAGGATGAATAACCTGTTTCAAAGCAGTAATAATGCTTTCCTTACTATAACTCATGATAAAATGATTAAATGATTAAATGATAAAATACCTACTCAACTTACTCAACTTTTGAGGTGCAAAATTAATAATTATTTCCCTTAATTCCGGAAATTTGAATATTATTCCATACGCGGATCCCAGAAGAGTTTTTCGAAATCAACCACTTTATCATTCTCAATCCTTATTCCCTCATTTTCAAGCAATTGTTTCATAATAAGTGAACCGCCAAAATGCTTTTTCCCGGAAAGGATCCCATTCCTGTTCACAACACGGTGTGCAGGAATAAAGATACTAAGTCCACGGGAACTGTTTAGTGCCCAACCCACAATACGAGCAGAGCCTCCGGTTCCCAGATATTTTGCAATAGCGCCATAGGTTGTCACTCTTCCATACGGGATCTTTTTTGTTATCTCGTAAACTCCTTCAAAAAATCCGTTTCCCTCAATCATTCACTGAATATTTAATTGCTCCACTATTAGTAAGCCGAAAACTCAGATAGGTAATCTTTTTCCCTTCTTCAATAAATTGTTTTTCATAAAAAGTTTTAATGTTAAATATCTCATCTGATATTTCGGCATTATAAAGATCAGGGGTTGAATACAACAATTCCAGGTTGTTCTGTCTGATAATATTAAGTGTATATTCAAATAAGGGATGATTGTCTGTTTTCAGATGAATTATTCCTTCAGGGATTAAAAAATCCTTATATGAATTAAGAAACTGTGGATTTGTGAGCCGCTTTTTCTCTCTTTTCTTTTTCGACTGTGGATCAGGAAAGGTAAGCCATATTTCACTTATTTCATCCTTAGAAAAAAAAGAATTTACAAGTTCAATGCGTGTGCGGATAAAACAAACGTTTTTTAATCCCATTTCTTCAGCTGCCCTGGCTCCTTTCCATATCCTGGCTCCTTTAATATCAATTCCGATAAAATTTTTATCGCAATATTTTTGTGCCAGGTTAATGGTATACTCTCCTTTCCCACAGCCCAGTTCAAGCACTACCGGATAGTTGTTTATAAAAAACTCTTTAGCCCATTTACCTTTCAATAAATGATCTTTTTTATAAACATCTTCAATCCGGGGCTGAATAACATGATCAAATTTTTTGATTTCAGCCCATTTCTGTAATTTGTTTTTCCCCACTATTTTTCAGTCTCAGAAGTTGGCACCTTTTCAATCCTAAGTCCAATATCATAAATACCTTTTAGATGCTCGGTCCGCATTGCCTGTTCAAACTCAAATGAATAGTACCCCGAAACGGGAAATCTTATGTTTTGTTTATATGGCAACCGCAATTCATGAATATCTCCCCAGCCACTACCATACCATTTACCTCTTTTGTCAGCCAGGATGCAATCAATTGTATCGCATGTCCACTGACCTGTTGGTGAAGTAGTGGTTAAAAAAATGTATAGATTACGATATGAATACCCGGATCCGTTACGTATCTCTATATAAATATTATGAGAAGCGACAGTATCAGTAATATATGTCCTGAACACCGGCTTATAATTCACATCCCAAACATGTAAAGGAATTTCAGTAAAATCTTCATATACTCTGTCAGGGTCACAGGAAACAATAGTTAAAAGAGCAAGAATTACAACCAGATAAATCCGTTTACTTTTCATTCCCTGATCTCCGTTTTATCTTTTTTCTTTTTGATCTTTTCCTCCCTGATTTTGAAGAATTATTGAAACGATCAAGGCTTTCTTCCCCATCATCACTTTTAAATTCTTCAAAAGTATCAGCAAGTTTGGTTTTATCTTCCAGAAATTGAACTTTTTGCCCCATTTTGTTTTTTTCCTGAATATCAATTACTCTATCTACAGAGATCACTGAAAGATTAACTGTATTTTCTTTATCGAAGGAATACCACATTAAACGTTTGAAGATATCTGTTTTCTGGTGGTAAGCGGTCCCTTCCTCTGTTTCAAGAGGTATAGAGGTGTCGGGGAAATCTTTCTTTGCATCCAGGTAGGAATCCAGCTCATAGTTAAGGCAACATTTTAGCTTTCCGCACTGTCCGGACAGTTTTTGAGGATTAAGTGACAATTCCTGGTGCCTGGCAGAATTTGTTGTCACGGAAATAAAATTTGACATCCAGGACGAACAACATAGTTCACGTCCACAAGGACCGGTTCCCCCTATTCGTCCCGTTTCCTGCCTTGCTCCAATCTGCCGCATTTCTATTCTTACTTTGAAATTATCAGCCAGAATTTTAATTAATTCCCTGAAATCAACCCTTCCGTCAGCTATGTAGTAAAATATCGCCTTGGTATTATCCCCCTGGTATTCAACATCCCCTATTTTCATTTCCAGTTTCAGGTCATCGGCAATCTTTCTTGATTTTAACATAGTTGATTTTTCAAGAGAAATTGCTTCCTCCCATTTTTCAAGATCAGCCGGTTTAGCCTTGCGATAAACCTTTTTTAATTCCTCAGTGTCTTTTGTCCCATTGTTCTTTATCATTTGATAATAGGCCAATTCCCCGGTAAGTGCAACAATTCCAATATCATGCCCCGGTGAGGCTTCAACCGCAACAATATCCCCGGTTTTCAATCTCAACTCATTTACATTTCTAAAAAAATCTTTTCGTGTATTTTTAAACCTGACCTCAACAATGTTTTTAGTTTTCGCCACTTCAGGAATATCCTTCAGCCAATTATAGGAATCAAGTTTATGGCAGTTACCTGTTATTTTTTGGTAATTCTGATCAGTATCCGACCCGTAGTTCCTGTTCTTCTGTTCGTTGTCTCTCATTTTCTAAAAAATTTAAGTGCCCTTTTACTCTTTGCTCTCCGCTCTTCACCCTGTAACTCTGCAGTAATATTTATTAAAGAATTAACCGCCAAGTACGCTAAGGATGCGGTATGCAAATTTAATGAAAATTACTTTTTTATCAATTTTGCAAATTTGTTTGCCATATCCAGAAATACAATTTTCCCATTAGCATTTGCTTCTATATGCAAACTGGCCTGATTAAATCCATTGGCAATTCCAAACACATTGTTTTTATCAATAAATTTTGAGAATTTGACGGAAAAGCCTGATTCATATTGGGTCATTCTGTTGATTTCATCAGAAATTCCCTGATTTATATTTATTAAAAAGTTTTCACGTATTATTCTTAATCCATAATCCAGAAATTGCTTTTGTGATTCCCTGCCTATTCTGGCTATCTCTTCAACCCAATTAAGTATCCCGGTAATATCATTAGTCCAGCATAATCTCATAAGTGCAGTAAATTTCTCAAAATGGAGTTTGTTTTCTTCTGCTTCTTCTAAAACATTTAAAGCTTTGAGATAATTACCATCAGCCAAATGGGCAGCATCTTTCATTTTAACTTCCTCAAAATCATACTTCTGCTGAAGGGCTAAAAATATCTCCTTCTCTTCCAGTTTAGGAATCTTTATCATCTGAACCCTTGAATAGATGGTAGGCAAAATATTGGCTGAATTTTCGGTGATCATCAGAAACAGGGTTTTTGAAGGAGGTTCCTCAATAATTTTCAGAAGTTTATTCGCGGTTGGCTTATTCATTTTTTCAGGTAACCAGATTATTACCACTTTATACTCCGACTCATAACTTTTTAAACTTAGCTTTCGAATAATTTCATTACTCTCGTCTACATTAATAAACCCTTGCTTGTTTTCAAGTCCTATTGCTTTGTACCATTCTGCAGGATTCAGGTATGGATTTTCAAGGAATGATACTCTCCACTCTTCAAGGAATTTATCAGTTAATGGTTCCTTTACTTTTGGAGTTGAGGCAACCGGCAAAATAAAATGCAGATCAGGATGAATCAGTTTGGAATATTTAAGACATGAATGGCATGTTCCGCATGAATCATTCCCGCTTCTGTTTTCGCATGATATATATTGAGCATAAGCTATTGCTAATGGCAAACTCCCGGCTCCTTCAGGTCCGGAAAACAACTGAGCATGGCTTACCCTGTTTTCTTCAACCGTTTTAATAAGCTTCTTTTTAGTCTCTTCCTGTCCAATTACATCTTGAAAAAGCATGCTGAAAAATTATTTTATTAGGAAAACAAAGGTAACGAAATCATAGGAACATAGCTTCGCATTGTAATTAAAAATTGTTGTAATTATTCTATTGATATTGGCATTCCCTTATTTAATAGTTAATTTTGCGTACTTGGCGGTTAGTTCTTAAAGAATTAATAAGAGTTCACGCAAAGGCCGCAAAGAATATCTAAAGATATTAAAGATTTCTTACATGATTTTTCTTTGCGTCCTTAGCGTATCCTTTGCGTACTTTGCGGTTAGTTCTTAAAAAGTAAACTATAATAAAAATTAATATGAAAAGCATGAAAACGATTGACAATTACGATTTTACAGGGAAAAAAGCAATTATCAGGGTTGATTTTAATGTGCCAATTAATGAAAAGCTTGAGGTTGCTGATGATACACGTATCAGGGCAGCGATACCTACAATTAAGAAAATACTTTCTTCAGGTGGTACAACTATTTTAATGTCGCATCTTGGACGTCCGAAAGGTGAATATGAAGAGAAATTTTCTCTTAAGAATGTAGTACCACGTCTTTCAGAATTACTTGAAACAGAGGTGAAATTTGCAAAAGATTGCATTGGTGATGAAACATCCAAAATAGTAAATGAACTTAAACCCGGAGATGTTCTTCTGTTGGAAAACCTTAGATTCCATAAAGAAGAAAAAAGCGGTGAAGAAACATTTGCCAAAAAGCTGGCAGACCTTGCAGATGTGTATGTAAATGATGCTTTTGGCACCGCTCACAGGGCACATGCATCAACCACTATAATAGCAAAATTCTTCCCGGAAGAAAAAATGTTCGGATATCTTATTGGTAACGAATTAAAAAGTATGGATTTGGTACTGCACAAACCCGAAAAACCATTTACTGCAATCATGGGCGGCGCTAAGGTGTCTGATAAAATAGACGTTATTGAAAACCTGCTTGATAAGGTTGACAACCTGATAATTGGCGGCGGAATGACATACACTTTTATAAAAGCAAGAGGTGGTAAGATCGGGGCTTCGCTTGTTGAAGAAGACAAACTTGATATGGCAAATGATTTAATAAAAAAAGCTGAAGCAAAAAATGTTAAACTTTATCTTCCGGTAGATAATGTAATTGCTGATAAATTTGAAAATGATGCAACTACAGAAGAAACTCCTGTTGATGAAGTCCCTGACGGATGGATGGGATTGGATATTGGACAAAAAACAATTGAAGGATTTTCGGAAATAATTAAACACTCCAAAACTATTCTGTGGAACGGACCTATGGGAGTATTTGAAATGTCAAGTTTCCAGAAAGGAACGGAAACTATTGCCAAAGTTATTGCCGAAGCAACAGAAAAAGGAGCATATAGCCTGATTGGCGGAGGCGACTCGGTTGCTGCAATCAATAAATATAACCTGAAGGATAAAGTAAGCTATGTCTCAACCGGCGGTGGCGCAATGCTTGAGTATATTGAAGGTAAAGAATTGCCCGGTGTTAAGGCAATAAGGGAATAAATGGAAGAAGGGAGTAGAGGGGATAAAGGGAGTAGAGGGAATAAAAGAATTGTGATGAGGTAATGAGGTGATGAGGTGATGAGGTGATGAGGTGATGAGGTGATGAGGTGATGAGGTGATGAGGTGATGAGGTGATGA
>JAUXED010000092.1 GCA_030618105.1 Bacteroidota bacterium
ATAATGATAAACATCTTAACTTCTAAACTCCTAAACTCCTAAACTTATACACTTATAAACTTTTCATCACCTCATCACCTCATCACCACATCACCTCATCACCTTTTCACCACATCACCTCATCACCACATCACCTCTTCACCACATCACCACATCACCACATCACCACATCACCTCATCACCACATCACCTCTTCACCTCATCACCACATCACCTCATCACCACATCACCTCTTCACCTCATCACCTCTCCATACTTTCCTGCTATCTCGTCCAGAATACCGGTAATTTCATTTACATCGAGGGTTGTCAGCAGCCTGATGCGGGTTTTTTTAAAATCCGGAAGACCACGGAAATAGGTGGAAAAATGCCGGCGCATTTCATAAACCCCTCTCGGTTCCCCTTTGTATTTAACTGATTTTTGGAAATGGATTTTTGCCAGGTCAACAATTTCATTTATTGTTAGAGGAGGAAGCTTTTTACCGGTTTCAAGAAAATAGCGGATTTCTTTAAATATCCAGGGGTGTCCGACAGTGGCACGACCAATCATGATCCCGTCGACACCATATTTTCGAAACATTTCACCGGCGGTTTGCGGGCTGTCAATATCTCCGTTTCCGATAACAGGGATTTTTATTTTTGGATTATTTTTCACTTCTCCTATAAGTGTCCAGTCAGCTCTGCCTTTGTACAATTGGCTGCGGGTTCTGGCATGTATCGTTAGTGCCTTAATGCCAACATCCTGTATACGTTCTGCTACTTCAACAATATTTTTATTGTCTTCATCCCATCCAAGTCTGGTTTTTACTGTAACAGGCAGCTTTGTGGTTTTAACAATAGCTTCTGTCATCTTAATCATTTGAGGTATATCCCGGATCATGCCTGCTCCTGCACCACGGTTTGCAATTTTTCTCACAGGACATCCAAAATTAATATCAATAAGTTCGGGATTTGATTTTTCAGCTATTTGTACTGCCTCAACCATTGAATCAATAAGGTGTCCGTAAAGCTGAATTCCTATAGGTCTTTCATAATCGTATATATCAAGCTTTTGTATACTTTTTCGCCCGTTTCTGATAAGTCCGTCTGATGAAATGAATTCAGTATACATAAGATCGGCGCCAAATTGCTTGCACATATACCGGAAAGACGGATCGGTAATGTCTTCCATTGGTGCGAGAATAAGAGGTTGATCGTGAAGTTCTATATTACCTATTTTTACCAAAACCGAATTAATTACTTAATTTTGGGACAAAATTATTAAAAATCAGGGAATGAGACAGACTTTATTTTATGATACACATCCGTTTGTAAAATTAATTATGGCTCTTTTTATTACCATGGTCTCATTTTTAGTGTTCCTGATTATTGGAATGCTGGTAGCACTTCCGGTTTTTCACCTCAATGTTTTAGAATTACAGGAGATTTTTTCTGATTTTGAAAACGTCCATAATATTGCTGTTTTAAAATATTTTCAGATAATACAAACACTGGGGCTTTTTGTTGTTCCTCCTTTTGTTATTGCATTCTTGTTTTATAGAGAGGTTGGTGAAAGCCTTCAATTAAAAAACATACCTGAATTACAGGTGTCTTTAAGGGTTTTTCTTATTATGATTATTGGATTACCGGTAATTAACTTACTGGCAATATGGAATGCTGAGATAAATTTACCACAATGGCTTAATTCAGTTGAGGATTGGATGAAAGTAACAGAAGAATCAGCCAAAAAGTTAACAGAGCTGTTTCTCGATGCAGATAATACGGGTGAATTTCTGATTAATTTTTTGATGATTGCCATACTTCCGGCGATTGGGGAGGAACTTCTTTTCAGAGGAATAATACAGCGGTACTTGATTGAATGGTTGAAGAATAAACATATTGGTGTTTTGATCACTTCTATATTGTTCAGTGCTCTTCATCTGCAGTTCTTTGGATTTTTCCCCAGGTTGTTACTGGGAATATTTTTTGGTTATTTGTTATTGTGGAGCCGGAATCTTTGGCTGCCGATACTTGCACACTTCATCAATAATGCTGTAGCAGTAATTTTCTATTTTATTTTTGGTGCCGAAATTGTTGAAAAAGAAATTAACTCAATTGGAACTGAAAGCGGGAATTTATTTATTGCTCTTGGTTCTTTGGTGCTTGTAACCCTTCTGGTGGTTTCTGTTTATAAGGAAGAACGGAATAGAGGGAATAGAGGGAGTAGAGGGATTAAAGGGAGTAGAGGGTAACTTTCTTCTTATCCTGTTTCTTTCTGACCTGGGTCCAGAAAAGTTATCTGGTCTTTTTCGTTTTTCCTGTAGATATAAGCAAGTCCATATTCTTTAGCCCGTTCACGCATTAAATTATCAGGGAGATCGTTATATGAAGATTCTACTTCATTCCAGATATCTTTAATGATCTCGTCTGCCTCGTTTCGAAGTGCAGATAATTTTTCCAAAGCACGGTTATTCCTTTCTTTCAGAATTTGCTGAAACCGGTAGGCTTCAATGAATTGTTCATATCGCACTTTTACAACGGCAATAGTAGGATTTGTAATTGGAGTCTGTCTCTGAAGTGTACGAAAGGATTCTCCGTCTAATAATTTTTTGCCCCAATAAATAATATCTTTTTCGCTGACAAGCGCGGGTAATGCCTTATCATCTTCATTAAAACCGAATGATATGCGTGTGGAAGCAGGAAGTTCTGATCGTGTAATAGCCATATTCATAACCTGGATAAAATGAGAGATAAAAAGTTTGGCTTTTTTCAGGACTTTTTGATATTCTTTATTGTTTTTAATCTGCCTCGATTGAGCTTGTTTATGCAGTAGAATTGCTTTTTCAAATTTGGTTAGAAAAGTTTGTGTTTTTTGAAAGCTCTTTTGTGTGAAAGCAAGTTTGAATGGAGGAATCTCTTTTCCTTTTGATAATGCGGTTTGTAATGCTTTCAACCGTGCATTATCAGTGTTTGGCAATCTTCGGTAGGGCATCTGTGTTTGTTAATTATTTGTTAATAAACCGGGCAGTTAGCGAATGTATAAATTATTTTTTTAAAAACAATACCATTCGCACATAATAAGAATTTTTTTGATGAACGTATTTTGAAGAATGGAGTAGAGGGAGTAGAGGGAGTAGAGGGAGTAGATGGAGTAAATGGAATAGATGGAGTAAAGGGAGTAAAGGGAGTAAAGGGAATAGATGGAGTAAATGGAATAGATGGAGTAAAGGGAATAGATGGAGTAAAGGGAGTAAATGGAATAGATGGAATAATGGAATATTGGGATAAAGTATTAATTTTAGGGAATAATTAATTAAAAAGAAATCCTATGTTCAATCCGGAATTGTACTCTACAAGAAGGGAAAAATTAAGAAAATTGATGAATTCAGGCTTGCTATTATTTCCGGGAAACAATGAAGCTGCTTTTAATTATCCCTCGAACACTTATAATTTCCGTCAGGATAGTTCATTCTTGTATTTTTTCGGACTTGATCATCCGGGGTTTGCCGGTATTATTGATGTGGATAATGGGGAGGATTATTTTTTCGGCGATGATATAACCATGGATGATATTATTTGGATGGGTCCTCAGCCTTCAATGAAAGGGAGAGCAGCAAAAGTTGGCATTACAAACGTTTTGCCGTATATAAAACTTAGCGAGATGATTCAGGAGGCAATAGACAAAAACAGAAAAATTCATTTTTTGCCTCCTTATCGTGGTGAACAATATATTCAACTTGCAGAATTACTTGGGAAAAAGACAGGTGAGATTAAAGATATGGCATCTGTTGAATTGATAAAATCAGTTATTAAGCTGCGATCGGTAAAGGGTGAAGAAGAAGTAAAAGAGATTGAATTTGCATTGAATATTGCATATAACATGCATACAACAGCTATGAAAATAGCCATGCCTGGTATTGTTGAAAGGGAAATAGCAGGCAAAATTGAGGGAATAGCCCTATGTGAAGGTTTAGGAGTTTCTTTTCCGGTAATTTTAAGTATTAACGGACAAACTCTTCACAATCATTATCATGGGAATACATTGGTTAAAGAAAGAATGATGGTAACTGATGCCGGCGCAGAATCGCTGCTGCATTATGCCAGTGATATAACCCGGACCGTTCCGGTGGGAGGGAAATTCAGCCGGCGTCAAAAAGACATATATGAAATTGTACTGGCTGCCAATATGAAAGCTATTGAATCGGTTAAGCCCGGAATAACAAATAAAGAACTGCACATAATGGCATGTGAAACGATTGCCTCCGGATTAAAAGATCTGGGATTAATGAAAGGGGATGTTAAAGAAGCGGTAACACGTGGTGCTCATGCTTTGTTTATGCCTCATGGACTGGGACATATGATGGGACTTGATGTACATGACATGGAAGGATTGGGAGAAGACTATGTTGGTTATGATGATCAGGTAAAAAGAAGTGACCAGTTTGGTCTGGCTTTCCTGCGTCTCGGTAGAAAACTGGAACCGGGGTTTGTTTTCACTATTGAACCGGGATTATACTTTATCCCTGCTCTTATTGATCAGTGGAAGAGTGAACATAAATTTGAAGAGTTTATCAATTACGACAAGGTGGAAAGTTACAAGGATTTTGGTGGCATTCGCATTGAGGATGATGTTCTGGTTACCAATAACGGATACAAAGTGCCCGGGAAACCGATACCTAAAACTGTAAGCGAAGTTGAAGATATTATGGGCTAACCTTTGCACAATAAAACTCCCTGTTCAACCGGGCAATATTAACAAGTGAAATTTCTTTCGGACATTCAGCCTCACAAGCACCGGTATTTGAGCAGTTCCCGAATCCCAGTTCATCCATTTTTTTCACCATAGCCTGTACTCGTTCTTTGGCTTCGATCCGTCCCTGTGGCAACAAGGCAAACTGCGCTATTTTTGCTGATACGAATAACATGGCAGATGCATTTTTACATGCAGCCACGCATGCTCCGCAGCCAATACAGACGGCTGAATTGAATGCCTCATCAGCTTTACTTTTTTCAACAGGTAAAGCATGTGAATCGGGAGCTGATCCTACATTTGTAGATATAAACCCGCCGGCAATTTGTATTTTATCGAAAGCAGTTCTGTCAACAATCAGGTCTTTCACTACAGGAAAAGCTTTTGCTCTCCATGGTTCAACATAAATTGTATCACCATCTTTAAATTCCCGCATGGACAGATGGCATGTTGTAATTGCTTTACCCGGACCGTGGGGATGACCGTTAATATACATACCACAGGCTCCGCATATTCCTTCCCTGCAGTCATGGTCAAAAGCAACCGGATCTATTCTTGCTTTGATAAGTTTGGTATTCAGGGCATCCAGCATTTCAAGGAATGACATATCGGGAGATGCACCATCAAAATCATAGGTAACAAATTTACCTTTAGCATCAGCATTTTTCTGTCGCCATATTTTTAATGTAAGCTTCATATTTTTTTATATTATTTCAAAGTAACTAATCAGAACTTAAAGTGAACTATGCTTCGACTGTGCTCAGTATAAAAAGTTAAAAGCGACTATTAATTTTAAACTTTATACATTTTATCATTCACTCATTTACTCATTTTATCATTCCAATAATCAAATAGCCGGAATCAGACTAAAACTTTATTTATAACTTCTTTCTTTAACTTCCACATCTACGAATTTCAATTCTTCTTTGTGCAGTATATATGGTTTTGATTCGCCTGTATATTCCCAGGCTGCAACGTATGAAAAATTCTTATCATCACGTAATGCTTCTCCTTCAGGGGTCTGGCTTTCTTCACGGTAATGAGCGCCACACGATTCAGTCCGGTTAAGTGCATCATCTACCATCAAATCTGCTACTTCAAAATAGTCGGCTACCCTGCCTGCCTTTTCAAGTTCCTGATTAACACTATTTAAATCGCCTGGGATTATCAGATCCGTCCAGAACTCCTCTTTTAGTTCCTTAAGCATTTGCTTTGCCTTTTTCAGCCCTTCTTCATTTCTGGACATCCCGCAATAATTCCACATAATTTCTCCCAGTCGTTTATGGAAAGAGGTAGCTGTTTGAGTTCCGTTTATTGAAACCAGTTTTTCCAGTCTCTCCTTCACCGACTTTTCCGCGTCCTCGAATTCCTGATTATCTGTTGATATCCCGGGTGTCTTAATGTCGTCAGCAAGGTAATTACTGATGGTATAGGGAAGTATAAAATATCCATCACCCGAAGCTTGCATTAGTGAACTGGCTCCGAGACGATTTGCACCATGATCGGAAAAGTTGGATTCACCAATCGAAAATAATCCGGGGATTGTAGTCATAAGGTTATAGTCAACCCATAATCCGCCCATGGTATAATGCCCTGCCGGATAGATATGCATCGGGTCTTTGTACGGATTGATCCCTGTAATAATTCTACATAATTCAAACAAATTGCCATATTTGGCTTCTATAGCTTTTTCACCTTGTTTATTAATAGCGTCTCTGAAATCAAGATACACTGCCAATCCTGTTTTTCCAACTCCATAACCTGCATCACAACGTTCTTTAGCTGCCCTTGAGGCGACATCTCTTGGCACAAGATTTCCAAATGCAGGATACCTTCTTTCAAGGTAATAGTCCCTTTCATCTTCCGGAATTTCATTTGCAACTCTTTTATCATCTTTCTTTTTGGGCACCCATATCCGCCCGTCATTTCTTAAAGATTCAGACATCAGGGTAAGTTTTGACTGGTATTCATTAAGTTGTGGAATGGAGGTAGGATGTATCTGTATAAAACTTGGATTGGCAAAGAAGGCACCTTTTTTATGAGCTTTCCATGCAGCTGACGGATTAGAGTTTACTGCAAGTGTTGAAAGGTAATATATTGTACCATAGCCTCCGGTAGCCAGAACCACTGCATGAGCAGAGTGCCTTTCAATCTCACCGGTGATCAGGTTACGCGTAATGATCCCACGTGTTTTTCCGTCAATGATAACAAGTTCGAGCATTTCCCTGCGTGGATACATAGTTACAGTTCCCTGGCTTATTTGCCTGTTCAGGGATGAGTATGTTCCCAGGAGACATTGCTGACCGGTTTGACCTTTTGCATAAAAAGTTCTTGAAACCTGTACGCCTCCGAATGACCGGTTGTCAAGATTTCCTCCGTAATCACGGGCAAAAGGAACGCCCATTGCAGTAAAGTGATCAATCACATCATTACTGACTTCGGCGGCTCTGTATACATTGGCTTCCCGTGAGCGGTAATCTCCTCCTTTAATCATATCATAGAAAAGTCTGTAGATACTGTCACCGTCGTTTTTGTAGTTTTTTGTAGCATTAATGCCACCCTGTGCAGCAACAGAATGCGCCCTGCGGGGTGTATCCTGGTAGCAAAAGTTCTTGACCTGGTATCCTAATTCTCCCAAAGATGATGCTGCTCCGGCGCCGGCAAGTCCTGTTCCGACGACAATAACATCCAGTTTTTTCTTGTTTGCAGGATTAACCAGTTTAGCTGAAGCTTTATATTTAGCCCATTTTTCCGCTAAAGGACCTTCAGGGATCTTTGCATCTAATTTTGTCATAATAATATAGAGTTGTTTTTCGGATTCTTATTTGAAAAAATATATTACAATTGGAATAATACTAAAACCAAGAGGTACAACAATCGAATAGATCAGTCCAATTCCTTTTATTACGGGAGTATATTTATTGTGATTGAGTCCGAGTGTCTGGAATGCAGACTGAAAAGCATGGTGTAAATGAAAAGCAAGGAATAGAAAAGAAACCAGGTAGATTACAATGTACAGGGGTAGCTGGAATAAGTCGTTTACCATTCCATAAAAATTCTCATGATCTCCTTCTACCCAACCCAGTTTAACGAAGTAAAAATTCATAAAATGGATAAATAGAAAAACCCCAATAATTATACCTAGATAGATCATATACTTCGAAAAAAAAGAGGTCTGAGAAAATGCGGTCTTTTTATACCTTGCCGGTCGTGCCAGCCAGTTCTGTACCTGAAGAATGATACCCCATATAATATGTATCAGGAAACCGGCTATTAGAAAAATTTCGAATACTTTGACCACAACATTATTTGACATAAAATGTGCAGCACTGTTAAATGGAACCGGATCATCGATCAGTAATAAGAAATTAATACCTAAATGGACCAGCAGGAAAAGAATTAAAAAAAGACCGGCAATGGCCATAACAAGTTTTTTCGTAACGCAAGAACCAAGAAACTTATCCATATATTTTTATTATTATGTTGTTATTGTTTTGCTTATACTAAGTATTATTTGGTGCTAGCAAATATATATTATTAAAAATATTTTCAATATGTTCATTAACAGGTTTGTCCTTATATTTGATCGATTTTAATTTGAGAAACCTGAAACCCCCTGGAAGGATGAAGAATGAAGAATGTTTGAGGTTTGAAGAATGTTTGAGGTTAAGAAAAGAACTTGAAACCTGAAACTTGAAACCTGAAACTTGAAACTTGAAACCTGAAACTTGAAACCTGAAACTTGAAACCTGAAACTTGAAACCTGAAACTTGAAACCTGAAACAATAATTATTAATAACTTTGTTTATTATGTATAACACAATTGATTATAAAAACAGTACAATTAGATTTAAGGATGAAGGCAAAGGTACTGTAGTTGTTTTATTACACGGGTACCTTGAATCGCTTGAGATTTGGAATGAATTTTCTACTGAACTTGCAGAGTATTGCAGGGTAGTATCAATAGATCTTCCGGGGCATGG
>JAUXED010000063.1 GCA_030618105.1 Bacteroidota bacterium
ACCCAACAATTCAAAAAAGGGCTGTTGCAGCAGATGTTCGTTTGAGAATTTGGAGTTTTTAATTGGTTAGATTGCCTGTGAGTAATATTTTATTCATTTTTGTATTTGGAAAAGTGAAATTGAAACGGATGAAAAAAAATGCAGGAAATAAAAGTAAAAGAATAATCCTCTATTGCCGACTGTTAGTTTTTATTTTTCTTAGTGGCCTGGCAAAACCGGTAGAGGCACAAATAAGTCAGGGTGGGATCCCAATCAGTTTTGGCAAAAATTATAAGTCATCTGTAAAGGTGCCTGTTGAGGTGATGCCTGAATTAGATGTTCAGTTGCTGTTGGAAGAGGATACCAACACAGAATCACAGCCTGGTTATCCATTCAGGTTTTCCAAAAACTTTCTGGTAAATTATACATTATTTAATTCCGGTGTATGGGAGGAATTAGAAAACGGAGGAAAATTATGGAGGATTGGATTAGTCTCTCCGGGTGCAAGTTCCATACACATAATTTTTAATGAATACAGATTGCCTCCGGGCGCAAAAGTTTTTATATATAATTCGGACAAAACGCAAATAATTGGAGCTTTTACCGGTAAAAATAACAAGCCATGGGGCTCGTTGGCAGTGGCTCCGCTTTCAGATGAAAAGATTGTAGTTGAGTATTATGAACCAAAAGATGCCGGATTCAACGGACAATTGAGTATCGGACAGGTTGGACATGGATATAAAGATATATTTGGTATTGAGGATGACAGATACGGGCTTTCACAAACATGTAATAAAGACATAAATTGTCCTGAGGGAGACGACTGGCAGGTTGAAAAACACGCGATATGCCGGATTACTTTTAGTAATCTGGCCGGGAATTCATTTTTATGTACAGGATCACTGATAAATAATACACGGAATGATGGTACACCCTACTTCCTTTCTGCATTTCATTGCCTTACAACTTATTATGAAGCTCAAACAGCTATCTTTTACTTTAACTATGAAAGTCCGACCTGTAACGGGCCTGATGGAGATACTTCACAGACAATCTCCGGGTCAATCCAAAGGTCAAAAGTGCCATACCTGGATTTTAGTCTGGTTGAAATGAGCGATACAATTCCGCCATCATATGAACCCTATTTTGCAGGTTGGGATATTAGTCTTGATCCCCCGACAAGTGTGACCGGTATTCATCATCCTGTGGGTGATGTAAAAAAAATCTCATATTCCAATTATCCTCCTGTTACAGGCAATTTTGATCATCAGTATTGGGATTTTGATGACAGCACCCACTGGTTTGTTGGAGAATGGTCTTTAGGTATAATGGAAGGCGGATCGTCCGGTTCACCATTATTTAATCAGAATCATCATATAGTTGGTGACCTGTCAGGTGGTCATTTTGGTAACTGTACATCTTCCGATGCTTATTACGCAAAACTATCGCATTCATGGGCTGATTACAGTGGTGAATCTGAGCAGCTCAAATATTGGCTCGATCCTGATACAAGCAACATAACTTCCCTTAACGGCTATAGCTCTACAGGCCTGTTTGCCAGATCACCGTTATCACCTGGTCAATCAATCAACCTTTATCCTAATCCTGTTAAAGAGACTTTTACTATTGAGATAAAAAACCCAGGATTCAGACCGGAAAAAATAGAGATCTATAATATACTTGGAAAAAAGGTATTTGAGAAGAAACTAACTGTTATTGGAACACATATAAAAGTACACCCTGGCCGGTTGCCATCAGGAATATATGTAGTACGGGTGCATGATCACCATATTGTGGTATCAAAAAAATGCGTATTTCACCATTAATAACCATTATTTACCATTTTGCTTCAGAAATAAGTATTTATTACCATCAATAAGTGTTATTTACTATTTTGCTTTAGAAATAAGTATTTATTACCAATAATAACCGTTTTTTACCTATATTTGGAGTAAATATTTATCATCAAAAACATGAAGGATAAACATTTTTTAATAAAAACAGATATTTTTCACGGCCGTTCTGCTCCGGAGGAGGGGATTCTGGCAGGTTATGGGGCCGTTATAGAGGCATTCGCTTTGTCTGTACCATTACCCACCAGGCTGGCGCTAATTAGTGCAAAAAAAAGACTGTATAATAATGAACAATGGCAAGTGTTTCCATCGAGCTATAAACCAGAAGATACACTGTATAAACAGCTAGTATTTGCATTAAAATATGAAGGTATAAATTTGTTGGTTTTTAAAGAACTATTTAAAAAACTAACGAAAAAAGAGATAAAAGAAATATTGGCACAAGAACCTTTAGGTCAATACAGCCGGAAAATTTGGTTTTTGTTTGAATGGCTATTTAATGAAAAATTAAACATATCTGATTTAGATCGTGGGAATCCGGTGCGATTGGTAGATGAAAAATTGCAATATGCAGTTCAGGGGGAAAGTTCATCCAGGCATCGTATAATCAATAATCTCCCCGGTACTCCCGGTTTTTGTCCGCTCATTTTTAAAACAGAAAAATTAGAAGCACACATCAATGCCAACTTATCTGATAAAAAAAATGATTATTTAAAAAGTATTAATAAAGATATACTACAGCGTGCTTCTGCATTTTTGTTATTAAAAGATTCCAGGGCATCCTTTACTATAGAAGGTGAAAACCCCGGAAATAACAGAGCAATGCGTTGGGGTAAAGCTATTGGGCAAGCCGGTTCTAAACCGCTAAGCAAGGAAGAATTGATTCGTTTACAACAGGTTGTAATAGAAAACAGCCGTTTTACTACTATGGGCTTCCGGAAAGAAGGTGGCTTTGTTGGTGAACATGACCGTACTTCAGGTGAACCAATACCAGATCATATTTCTGCAAAATGGCAAGATGTTGAACGATTAACGGAAGACCTTATAACCAGCGGCAAAGTATTGGAAGACTCCGTGTTTAATGCTGTATTGACTGCCGCAATAATTGCTTTTGGCTTTGTATTTATTCATCCTTTTGTTGATGGAAACGGTAGAATTCATAGATACATCATTCATCATATTCTGGCAAAAATGAACTTTGCCCAACAAGGGGTTATCTTTCCTGTATCTGCATCCATATTGGATCATATTGATGATTACCGTAAGGTATTAGAATCTTATTCGCAACCGCTACTGGAATTTATCGAATGGAAATCTACAGCTGATAATAATGTGGAGGTGCTTAACGAAACTATTGATTATTACCGTTATTTCGATGCCACCAGGCAAGCTGAATTTTTATACGACTGTGTAGAGGATACTATCGAAAATATTATTCCTGATGAGGTAAATTATCTTTACAAGTATGACGAAATGAAACGGTATTTGGATAATACTTTTGAAATGCCTGATAAAATGGTAGCGTTAATCGTTCGGTTTTTAGAACAAAACAGTGGCACATTGTCTAAAAGAGCCAAAAGCAAAGAGTTTGAAGCCTTAAAAGAAGATGAAATTAAAGATATTGAAAATAAGTATCAGGAAATATTTATAGAAGAATAAATGACCACCCAACCGGAAGCCATATTAGAGAACAATCTGGTCAAACAATTGACTACCCTGGGCTATGAGCATGTTCATATCCATGATGAGGAGGGCATACTCGCTAATCTGAAAAGCCGGCTGGAAATCTTCAATAACACCACGTTTTCGGAAAAGGAATTTGGCGCTATCCTTAACCACCTGGCTAAGGGCAATGTGTTCGAAAAAGCTAAAACCCTGCGCGACCGTTTTCAACTGGACCGTGACAATGGCGATAGCTTCTATGTGCGTTTCTATAACAATGAAGATCGAAGCAAGAACCTTTTTCAGGTTACCAACCAGGTCACCCAGGAAGGCACCTACAAAAACCGTTACGATGTTACCCTGCTTATTAACGGTCTGCCCCTGGTGCAGATCGAGCTTAAACGCAGGGGTCTGGAGCTGAAAGAGGCTTTTAACCAGATTAACCGCTACCAAAGGCATTCGTTCTGGGTAAACAGCGGACTGTTCCAATACGTGCAGATATTTGTTATCAGCAATGGTGTTAACACCAAGTACTATGCCAACAACCGTCGTCAGTCGTTCAAGCAAACCTTTTTCTGGGCTGATGTAAATAACAGGAACATCACAGACCTCACCGGTTTTACCGATGCCTTTCTAAATCCGGACCACCTGGGTAAGATGATCGCCCAATACATCGTGCATAACGAAACCCACAAGATATTGATGGTGCTGCGTCCATACCAGTATTATGCTACAGAGGCAATCATCGAGCGGGTACGCACTTCCAGTAAAAACGGCTATATCTGGCACACCACCGGTTCGGGGAAAACGTTAACCTCCTTTAAGGCCAGTCAGATTGTTATGGACCTGCCTGAAGTGCACAAAGTGGTGTTCGTGGTAGATCGTAAGGACCTGGACTACCAGACCATGAAGGAATTCAACAGCTTCAAAAAGGACAGCGTGGATGTGACCGATAACACCCGTTCACTGGTAAGGCAGTTCAGGGACGATACCGGGCTTATCGTTACCACCATCCAGAAGCTGAACAACGCGATATCCAGGAAGGGCTACGAATCAGGGATGGAGAATCTTAAGGACAAACGGATGGTATTTATTTTTGATGAGTGCCATCGCAGCCAGTTTGGGGAAACACACAAGCGCATCACTGCTTTCTTTCAAAATATTCAATTGTTTGGTTTTACCGGCACCCCCATTTTTGCCGAAAATGCCCATAAAAACGATATGGGCAAACGCACTACCAGAGACCTCTTTGGCGAATGTCTGCACAAGTACGTAATAACCAATGCCATCCGTGACCAGAATGTATTGAAGTTCAGCATCGAATACATCGGTAAGTACAAGCAAAAAGGCAACACCTTTATCGATATCGATGTTGAGGACATTGACACCAAAGAGGTGATCGATTCGCCCGAACGCCTCGAAAAAATCGTGGATTATATCATACACTATCACAACCAGAAGACACATAACCGCGAATACACCGCCATGTTTGCCGTGAGCAGCATCGAAAATCTGATAAAGTATTACGAACTATTCCGGAATAAGAAAGAAGCAGGCGGGCATGATCTGCGTATTGCCACCATTTTCTCTTACGTTGCCAATGAAGATGACCTTGATGCAACAGGCTTGCTCCCCGGTGATCTTGACCTGGCTGCAGATCCGCACCTTGCTTATAAAACAAGCCACAGCAGGGAGAAACTGGACGAATTTATCGCGGACTACAATGCTATGTACAACACCGGTTTTTCTACCAGGGACAGCCGGCAATACGAAAACTACTATAAGGATATAAGCAAACGCATAAAGGACCGGGAAAAGGTCGGCTTCAATGAGAAAGACCGGGTGGACATATTGATGGTGGTCAACATGTTCCTTACCGGCTTCGACGCCAGGAAAGTGAATACAATGTATGTAGATAAAAACCTGCGCTATCATGGATTGATACAAGCTTTTTCGCGGACCAACCGGATCCTTAACGAGCAGAAATCACATGGTAACATCCTTTGCTTCCGCAATCTGAAATATTTCACCGATGAAGCCATTACTTTGTTTTCCAATAAAGAAGCGAAGGAGATCATCCTTTTACCACCTTATGAAGCCATCGTGCGAAAGTTCAGTGAAGCCTTTGCCGTCTTGTTAAAAATTGCTCCTACCGTAAAAAGTGTGGACGAACTGTCAAACGAAGAGAAGGAAATGGCATTTGTGCAAGCTTTCCGGGCATTGATGCGTATAAGAAATGTATTAACCTCTTTCTCTGATTTCAGCTGGGAAGACCTGCCAATGAATGAGCAGAGCTTTGAGGATTACAAGAGCAAATACCTCGACCTCTATGATAAGGTCAGGAGCGACCACCAAAAAGAAAAAGACTCTATTCTGGAGGATGTAGACTTTGAACTGGAACTGATCCACCGTGATGAGGTGAACGTTGCTTACATATTAAAACTGCTCGCCAGACTGAAACATGCCGAAGGAAAAGAAATACAACAGCATAAAAAAGCTATTATGGATCTCCTGTCCGGAGAAGTTAATCTGCGCAGCAAACGCGAACTTATCGAGAAATTTATTGAGGAGAACCTGCCACACATTGAGGATGTAGATGACATACCGGATGAATTTGAAAAATTCTGGAACGAACAAATGATGCTGGCATTAGGTAAGATATGTGAAGAAGAGCACCTGGAACAAAAGCAGTTTCAGGCGTTAATGGATGCTTACATATACAGTGATCAGGAGCCGATCCGCGATGAGGTGTTCAAATGTTTAGCTAACCGTCCCAGCGTACTGAAGGCTCGTGAGATTGGCGAACGTATCATTACCAAAATGAAAGAGTTTGTAGACCTGTTTATAAAAGGGGTGGCTGCGTAATAAAAAAGCTATGCCCCAATGAAATATTGAGGTTTTTAATAGCCTGACCGGGTTTCTATCATTAATTCTACCAAACCACCGTCAGGGTTGATAACCGCTGACGGGGTTTTAGAATCGTTCTCGACGGTTTATTTTTCTTAATGTGGGATCTATGCTCCACTCTTCAACACTTTAACCTTTCGACTTTTTGACTCTTAATATTTTCTCCCATTTGAAGAATTGAAAGCTAAATTATTGGAATTGTCAAATATGTTCGCTATATTTGTCTGTTCGTGTATCGCGAACAAACGTAAAAAACGAACAAATGGATTATAAATATCAGGCATTAGAGCTATTTAAAAAGGAAACTTTTATCAGACTGGAGCTTAGGAGAAAAGGAAGGGGGCGACAGATCGATGAGAGACTGGATGCCTATTTTGATACAGGGAAAGAAACCTTTATTGTAAAGACAAAAAAAGAGTTTCGTGAAATACAGCTTCCGAATATTATTAATCTGGCCAGGAAGCAAAAAAAGATGATCGTAATCGCTGGAAAAACATTTCCGAATACAAGAAAAGCTATGCGGGATACCGGTATTAATTATCTCGATGCTGCCGGTAATGCTTTTATCAGGACAGACAGGAACTACGTGTTTATCGAAAAGCCGGGAACACCTGATAAAATCAGGAACGGTACAGCACGGGCGTTTACTAAGACTGGTGTTAAGGTAGTATATCATCTTCTGACTCATCAAGAAGACATTAATCTTACTGTTAGGGAACTTGCCGGGAAAACAGGTGCCGCGAATGATACGATTCATAATGTATATACAAATCTGGTTGAACTGGAATATCTAGTGAAAGCAAACCGGAAAAAATACAAACTTTTTAAAAAAGAAAAATTACTGAATGAATGGATAAAAGCATATAAGGATAACCTGAAGTTGAATATCCTGGTTGGAAGGTTCAATTTTACCGGTAAAAACAGATTATGGAAGGATATTAAATTACAAAACGAAGCTAAATGGGGTGGGGAACCGGCAGGAGCATTGATCACTGAATATCTTGTGCCTGCTGAATTTACCATATACACTAATGAACCTCGGCCGGATATCCTTAGGAATTATCGTCTGACACCTTATGAAAAAGGGAAAATTTATGTTTATGAAAAGTTCTGGATTATAGAAGACTTGACCCGGGAAACAGTGCATCCTTTACTTGTTTATGCCGATCTTATTATTACAGAAGATCCGAGAAATGTTGAAATTGCAAATAAGATCTATGAAAAACACCTCAGGGATTTCATATAGACAATTAGCTGATTTTGTTGCTAAAGAACCAATTGAGAAAGTTGAAGCAATTTTTAGACGTTTTGGTGAAGAATGGTATATAATTGGTGCTTTAGCCAGGAATGCTGAATATGCTATGGCAGATATAGAACCACACCGGGCAACTGTCGATATTGATTTTGCAGTAATGATACCGGGCTATACTGAGTATAAGAACATTACTAAACAGTTATTAGAGGTTGGTTTTGAACGCGTAAGGGATATTCCTCATCGGTTCAGATATGTCTCAACAGAAACACTTATTGATATTATACCTTATGGTGGAATTGCTACTGATGATCTAATCAGACTTTATGAACCTGAGGAAACAAAATTGTCTGTAGCTGGTTTTTTAGATGTGGCTAAACATGTTTCTTTGGTTGGTATGGATGATGGATATGATATTCCTGTTGCACCCATTGAAGGTATTTTTATTCTGAAGCTTGTTGCATGGAGTGAGAATCCTGAAAAGCGTGAAAGGGATGTCGGGGATGTGATGCATATTATGTCTCAATATTTTGATTTAAGAGAAGATGAAATCTACCAGCAAGCAGATTTATTTGAGGATGAAGATTACCATATGGAAAAGGCAGCAGCCCGGGCGTTAGGAAGAAAAATAAGAGTTATTTTAAATAAAAATTTCGAACTTATTAATAGAATTATTGAACTTTTTGATTCAGATGATAAAAAAGACTTTTGGGAACAGGAGTTTTTGAAATTTTCCACATTAAGAGATTATGAACATGCTGAGAAGGTAATAAATGAATTAATTGAAGGATTGAAAGGAAAATAATGATAAAAGCAAAACAATTAATAGAACTCCGGCAGGTCTGCTATCTGACCACTTATTACTTCAATGAAATATCGATGTTCTTCAGCGGCCTGACCGGTTTTTATCATTAATTCTACCAAACCACCGTCAGGGTTTATAACCACTGACGGGGTTTTTGAATCGTTAATGCTCTTTCCTGTATTTACAATTTCATTCTTATCCCGAAACCCGTAACTCGTAACCCGAAACTGCATCACAATGTCTTAAATTTTAGTCCTATTAGTTCATTTTAGTCACCTCTTCCTCTTTTTCCGTATCACCCTGCCTTCTTTTTGCAAAGTTACAACCACATCCATTTCTCCTTCCCCCGTGGGGGAAGGCTTAACGAAAGCTTTAACTAACTGACAAGTCAAGTCGGGATGGGGGTGGTTAATGAAAAAACCCAAGAGCAAATTCCCAAAACAAGAAGTATGAAAGCAAGCTTTTGATTTTTTCCCGTTTCAAACTCATAACCCGAACTAGGAGTCGGAGTACGAGTTTCCGTATCACCCCGCCTTCTTTTGGCAAAGTTACAACCGTATCCATTTCTCCTTCCCCCGTGGGGGAAGGCTTAACGAAAGCTTTAACTAACTGACAAGTCAAGTCGGGATGGGGGTGGTTAATGAAAAAACCCAAAAGCAAATTCCCAAAACAAGAAGTATGAAAGCAAGCTTTTAATGGGATTACTCGCTTCGCTCGTGATCCCTTGTAGGGCACCCTGCAAACCCTCAAACCAACCCTAACGGGTTATTTTTATTTGTAGTAGCGCCTTTATGAAAGCAAGCTTTCAACAGTTACTACTACAAATAAAAACCCCGGCTGACGCCGGGGTTGGTTTGAGGGTTTGCGGAGAAAGAGGGATTCGAACCCCCGGTCCGAGTAAACGGACAACGGTTTTCAAGACCGCCGCATTCGACCACTCTGCCATTTCTCCGCTGCAAAAGTAGAAATTATTTGTAAACCTTTATATTTTTAACTCACAAAAGATATTTATCAACAAATTGTTGATAAATTCTTAATAGATAGTCAGTTAGGTATAAATACTTGATATACAACATGATAGCCTTATGCAAACCTCTCAAACGTCTATTATTCTTGAAAAACAGCAAAAAATATGTGAATTTATGTTAGGGATATTTGCTAAACATGAGAAATAATCTATATTTGTAGGTAATTGAAACAAATCATAGAATTTTCTAACCTTAAAAACAAATTTATTATGAACAAAGCACAATTAATTGATTCAATTGCAAACGAAGCTGATTTAACTAAAGCTGATGCCAAAAGAGCTCTTGATGCCTTTGTAAGTACAACAACTGGTGCCCTTAAAAAAGGAGATCGTGTTGCTTTAGTAGGCTTTGGTTCATTCTCTGTGTCAAAAAGGAATGCCAGAACTGGTAGGAATCCTCAAACCGGACAGCCAATAACTATCAAAGCTAAAAAAGTTGTTAAATTTAAGGCCGGCAGCGACCTTTCTAATGCAGTTCAATAAAAGAAATTGTCTTATTGGATAAGGGGGTACTTTTGTACTCCCTTTTTTTTTTCGTGAAACTCAAATTTCAAGAACCCAGTGAATTGAAATTTGTAAGTTGAACAAATCCCGATAGTGTAGCGTATCGGGATAAATGAGTTAATACTTCGGCTTTTGTATCTGGAAAAAAGAAAATAGTATTTTGATACCTCGTTAGCTTGCTGTGAGGAGTTTTATTATTTTTTAGCCATGAACAGGACAATTCGTAGTGAACTTATTCAATTCTTTTCAGATATGGTGACTCCTGAAAGAGAAAGGTTATTTCATGTGGTGCTTCAGAATCGGACAAAATACATTACTGTTGCATTGGAAAATTTCTATCAGTCACATAATGCCAGTGCAGTATTGCGAAGTTGCGATTGTTTCGGTGTACATGATATACATATTATTGAAAATGGAAATGAGTATTCAATAAATCCTGATATTGCTCTGGGATCTTCGAAATGGGTTAATATTATTAAGTATAACAAACTTGATGAAAATACATCGGTTTGTTATCAGGAATTAAGAAAAAAAGGATATAGAATTATTGCTACTACACCTCATATGGGATCAAAGATGCTCGATAACTTCAATCTATTAAATGGGAAGATAGCACTGGTTTTCGGGACCGAACTTGAAGGACTTTCTGAATTTGCTCTTGAGAATGCTGATGAACACCTGAAAATTCCTATGTTTGGATTTACTGAAAGTTTTAATGTTTCAGTCTCTGCTTCAATTATTCTGTATAATCTTATCGGCGAATTACGAAAATCCGGTATCAACTGGGAATTAACGAATGATGAAAAACAGGAAATCCTGTTGCAGTGGCTTCAACGATCAGTTAAGCGGTCAAAAACACTTGAAATTGAATTTTTGAAAAAAAATAAATCCTGATACCGAAATAAAAAGTATTACAATTATATTAATATTTGTTTTTTATTATCTTTGATAAACGTAATGATTCTATTGATAAGGTGTTGTTATTTTATGGTAAAAAGGCAAATTGCTAAAATAGTTTATATATGAACCGAATTATCCCGACAATGTCGGGACTGGCTATGTGACCGTTGGAAAATAAATTTTACACACATGAATTGTATTATTATAGAAGATGATAAGCTTTCCAGAATGCTTATTGAAGAATATATCGGAAGAACTGAAAGCTTAACTAAAGTTGGATCGTTTGAGAATGCTATTGATGCGATTAATTTATTGAAAGAAAATGACCAAAAAATTGATTTAATTTTTTTAGATATTGAAATGCCTGAAATGGATGGTATTGAATTTTTGAAAAGCCTCAAAAAACTTCCCCAGGTAATTATTACCTCATCACGTGACAAGTATGCATTACAGGCTTTCGATTTTAATGTTACCGATTATTTGTTGAAACCGATTACCTATTCCAGATTTATTCAGGCAGTTGAGAGAGCTCAGAATAGAAAAAAAACAGAGACTAAGAATATTGAAAATAGCAGGGAAATTTTTATAAAAAAGGGCTCTACTCTTATCCGAATGAAATATGAAGATATTGTTTGGGTAGAAGCTCTGGAAAATTATATAATAATAAATACAATAAATGATAAGGTTACGATACATTTCACCATGAAAGCGATTGAAAAAAAATTACCTTCAGATATTTTCATCAGAGTCCACCGTTCTTACATTGTAAATAAATCCAGGATCAAAGTAATAAAAGATAATTCAGTGGAATTGGGTTTTAAAGATAAAAACATAAATATCCCAATAGGTAAGTCCTATAAGGATCAGTTGATTAATGATATAAATCTCATTGTTAAGTAACTTCCTGAATATCCCTAACCTTTTCATCCATGACCTCAAACAAACAGTTGTTTCTGAGACATTTTGGACAAACATCTGTTAATCCCCTCGCATTTGAAATTGAGAAGGCACGGGGTATCTATCTTTTTACTCCTTCAGGGAAAAAGTATATTGATCTTATATCGGGTGTTTGTGTAAGTAATCTGGGACATAATCATCCCAAAGTTATTAAAGCTATTAAAGACCAGGTTGATAAGCATCTTCATTTGATGGTATATGGTGAGTTAGTCCAAAAACCGCAAATAGAACTGGTACAATTACTAACTGACAATCTTCCGGAAACACTCAATTCAGTTTACCTGGTTAATTCGGGAAGTGAAGCTGTAGAAGGGGCTATGAAGCTTGCCAAGCGTATAACAGGTCGCCATGAAATAGTTGCCTTTAGAAAATCTTATCACGGAGGTACTCATGGCGCCCTCAGTATTCTTGGTGACGAATCGTATAAAGATGCTTTCCGTCCTCTTGTCCCGTCAATCCGGTTTCTGGAATTTAACCGGAAGGATCAACTGGATCAAATTAGTTCTGAAACTGCATGTGTGGTTGTAGAGCCGGTTCAAGCTGAAGCAGGGGTAATAGTGCCGGTGAATGATTTTTTGCCTGAACTAAAGAAGCGGTGTTTGAAAATCGGCACCCTTCTGATATTTGATGAAGTGCAAACAGGATTTGGACGAACAGGATCATTGTTTGCCTTCGGGCAATTTAAGGTTTTACCTGATATCTTAGTACTTGCCAAAGCATTAGGGGGAGGA
>JAUXED010000044.1:2500-17497 GCA_030618105.1 Bacteroidota bacterium
TGTGGGCGTTGGAGATTTGAGAGGACCTGACACTAGTACGAGAGGACCGTGTTGGACAGACCTCTGGTGTACCTGTTGTGGCGCCAGCCGCATCGCAGGGTAGCTATGTCTGGAAGAGATAAGTGCTGAAAGCATCTAAGCACGAAGCTCGCCTCAAGATGAGATCTCCTTTAAGGGTCGTTAAAGACTATGACGTTGATAGGCTGTAGGTATAAAGGCAGTAATGTCAAAGCCGAGCAGTACTAATTACCCGTAAGCTTTTTTCTGACGATTGTTTCTAATTTCTTTCAGCATGTTTTTAAAATATTTATGATCTTGAGGTGATTATAGCAATGGGGAACCACCTCTTACCTTTCCGAACAGAGAAGTTAAGCCCATTAGCGCCGATGGTACTGCGAAAGTGGTAGAGTAGGTCATCGCCGACTTTTTTTACAAAACCCCGGTTTTTACCGGGGTTTTTTGTTTACTTACATCTCCTGAAATCAAACATTGATTATCCCTTTTTTATCTATCTTTGCTTTTTATGAAAAAAATTATTATCAGCTTCTGGATTCTCTCTCTTGGAGCAATAACTAATGCTTCACATTTTTTGCCGGATACAGTTCCGGAATCTTTGTATGCATGGCAACTTGATGATGATTTTTATAGCCTGTCACCGGTTGACCTGGATACGGTGTTGAAAAATTTTCAGGTATATAAACCTAATGATAAACTGAATCCACTAAATTCTGATATGGGAAACCTTGCCCTGGCATCACTGCCAGATAATTTTTTCAAACGAAATTATGATGATAAAACATTCTTTTTCAGGTATTATTTTCCTTTTATCCAATACCCCAATAAACAAACTTATGTAAATACTAAAACCCCATTCACCGAGCTGAAATATACTACCGGAGGACAAAAAAAAGTCCTTGAACAATCCCTGAAAATCTTGCATACTCAAAATATTAACGAGAAATTAAATGCAGGAATTGATTATAAACTTTTCGGAAGTGAAGGACAATATGCTAACCAGAAATCATCTGTGAAAGCGTTAGCTCTGTTTTCAAGTTATGTTTCAGATAAATATATCTTGCACGCTGCTTTTAATATTAATAATATCCTGATAAATGAAAACGGTGGCATTATTAATGACGAAGATCTTGGGAATATGGAAACACTCGATATCGCAGTTAACCTCGGAACAATAAATTCTGCCGCATCATCTGTTAAAAACAAAACATTTATGTTGTCACATGGTGTTTTAATAGGTGGTGGAAAAAGTGATACCACCCGTGCAGTTGATTCAACCACCGTGGAAATTGATAAACCCAAAGGACTCGGATTAAGAGGTAAGTTATCACATGTAATGTTTTTCCAGAAGGATGCAAAAAAATATGTAGATAAAAATCCTCTGTCAGGTTTCTACAGAGATATTTATTCCGACTCAACTATGACAAATGATTCTTTGTATGCCAGAACATTTTCAAATATATTAAGGTTTGATTTTCAAAGCGATCCGGACAGGAAATTTGCATTTGGTGGAGGTATAGCTGCTGCAATTGAAATGGATAAATATAGCAACCTGCTGCCTGGAGACACTATTTACCACGAGGATGATTATTCTAATAAAAGCCTGTCAGGGTACATTTTCAACGACCTGGGGGAAAAATTTAATTGGAAAGTAAAAGCCAGAAATTACTATTCCGGATACAAAGCAGGAGATTTTTTGCTTGACGGATCAATTAATAAATCATTCTCAGCAAAAAAAGGATTATCCATACTTGTTCTTGCCGGTAAGTTCGAAAGTAGAAGACCTGCCTACTGGATGAATTTTTATCATTCAAATAATTTTGTCTGGGAAAATGATTTTGATAATGTTATTGAAACAAAAATATCAGCAAGATACTCACATCCGGAAAGATTTCTTGACGCCTCTTTTAATTATGTACTTATCGATAATTATCCCTATTTTGACACATTAGCCTATCCTGCACAAATAAACGGGCTGGCTTCAATACTCTCATTATATCTTGGTAAAGAATTCCATCTGGGAAAATTTCATTTCCTGAATAAGGTGCTTTTTCAGCAAACTGATCATCAGGATCAAATACCTTTACCGCTTATCAGCGTCTGCAATTCAACCTATTTTGAGCATAATTTCTTTTTCAAATTAACCGGCGGACACCTGCTTGTTCAATTAGGATTTGATGTTTACTACAATACTCCATACAATGCAATGGCTTATATGCCATCAACCGGACAATTCTATATTCAAGACCAAAAAGAATTGGGTAATTACCCTTATGTTAATGCCTTTCTGAATTTTAAATTGAAGCGTACACGCTTCTTTTTTATGTTCGATCACGTAAACTCCGGTTTTGCCGGGAATAATTATTTCTCCGTGCTCCATTATCCTCTAATTCAGCGGACTTTTAAGTTCGGTCTTTCCTGGACTTTTTATGATTAGAGAACATAGCTTCGCAAATCCTTTCCATTTATCGACTTGAAAAATTTTTCGTATATTGCTTTTGATGATTTCTGCAGGAATATTAAAGTGTAACTAATCAGTCGGCAGTCCACAGTCCACAGTCGGCAATCGACTTAAAAATGCAAAGTAAAATGAGATTAACCAAAAAAGTTAGTCATTTTAACGTTCTTAACATTTTAGTCACTTTAAACTTTAGTCATTTTAGGCATTCCTAACTTAAGACACTAAATAGTTACAATATAGTATATATGAACCGATTCATTTATTTATTTCTGATGTCTATATTATTTCTTGCTTCATGTGGGATCAAGAGATCAGATAAATTAAATGAGAAAGGATCCTTTGTTGCAGATCTTGATGCTATCAGGGAAAAAGGGAAGATTGTAGCTGTTGTCGATTATAATTCTACGAATTATTTTATTTACCGTGGAGAACCCATGGGTTACCAGTTTGACATGTTGAAAGAATTTGCTGCTCACATGGGCATTTATCTGGATATCCTTGTGGAGAACGATCTTGAAAAATCATTTGAATTATTAAACTCCGGGAGTTGTGATCTGATTGCTCTTAACCTTACAGTTACTCAAAAAAGGAAGCAAATAGTGAATTTTTCAATTCCTATTTCTCAAACCAGACAGGTACTGGTGCAAAGGAAACCTGAAGATTGGCGAAAAATTCCACTGCATGAATTTGAAAAGCGGATGATCAGAAATCAGCTTGACCTTGCCGGAAAAACAATATATGTTCAGAGAAATAGCTCATTTTCCCAAAGGTTATATAACCTGGCAGAAGAAATTGGTGACACAATATATATAATTGAAGTAAAAGAAGAGGCTGAACAATTGGTTAAACTGGTTGCACAGGGAGAGATTGATTATACTGTATGTGATGAAAATGTAGCCAGGGTAAACAGGACATACTATCCGATGCTTGATATTGAAACAGCTGTCAGTTTCCCTCAGAATCTGGCATGGGCTGTCAGAAAAGAGGGATCGGACCGATTACTTGCAAACCTGAATCAGTGGTTAAAGGATTACAGGTATACCGCCGGTTTTAATATGATATATAATAAGTATTTTAAAAATCAAAAATCAAAACAAATAATTGAAAGTGATTTTTATGTATTAAATAGTGGCAAGGTATCTCCCTGGGATGATTATTTAAGAGAATTCAGTGACACACTTGGCTGGGATTGGCTCCTTCTTGCATCAATGATCTATCAGGAATCACGTTTTGTCCCTGATGCTCATTCATGGGCAGGTGCATTTGGATTGATGCAGCTTATGCCTAATACTGCTAAACAATACGGTATAAATCGTAATTCTACACCACTAGAGAATATTGAGGCAGGTGTTAGATTTATTCAATGGCTTGGGGAGGTTTTTGAAGATAAAATAAGTGATGAGGATGAAAAAACGAAATTTATACTGGGTGCGTATAATGTAGGTTTGGGTCATATTCTTGATGCAAGGCGGCTGGCACGGAAACATAATCAGGATCCTGACAATTGGGATATTATTGCTGAAAAGCTTATTTTGAAATCAAACCCTGAATATTACCGTGATCCGGTGGTTAGATATGGTTATTGCCGTGGTGAAGAGCCGGTAAATTATGTAAGAGAAATACTTGATAGGTATGAGCATTATAAAAATATTATTTATAACGATCAGGTATTATCTGAGAGGTAATTTCCAGAATACTATTTCCTGAATTTCTTTACAAAACTTTCAACTTCCGGCACTCCACCCTGGTAAACAAGGTAGCCGTTATAGGGTTCACGTTCGGTTATTTCATCGTTTATTGGTGATAGCATTATCCTTTTTACTTCAACCGGATCTTCAGTTTGACCCAAAGCCCAGCCCAGCTTAATAAAAGCCACTTCAGAAAGCATATTTCCTGCAGGGATTACCCCTTTAGCCATCATATCCCGTCCGGTATCATAAACAAACATATGTACATAACCCCAGATAGTTTGCAAAGTCATATAGATTGAAACACCTTTTTTGGTTGCTCTTTCAATAGCAGGATAAAGTTCTTTATTCACGTGTCCAAGTCCGGTACCTACAATCACAATTCCTTTATAACCTGTATCTACCAGCGAATCAAGAATATCCGGTTTCATGTTTGGATAGTAATAAAGCATTGTAACTTTTTCATTAAAGTACGGAAGGATCTTTACATTCCTGTCTTTCCTGCGTGGATTATAGTTTTCTTTAATAGGTTTAACCTCATCCCGTGTTACTGTTGCAACAGGAATATCACCAATAGTCCTGAAAGTGGAACGATATGAGCTATGCATTTTTCTAACCCTGGTACCCCGGTGAAGGAATCCGTATTCATCCGAGGTGGGTCCGAACATACAGACTAAAGTTTCAGCAATGTCGCCATGACCGGCTGCATAAACAGCGTGCATTAGATTAAGTGCGGCATCTGACGAAGGACGGTCGGAAGAGCGTTGAGACCCAACCAGAATAATAGGAATGGGCGAGTCTTGTATCATGAAAGATAATGCTGCTGCAGTATGGTGAAGAGTATCGGTACCATGACCTATAATAATCCCGTCGATACCATTACTGATTTCCTTTCCAATGGCTTTAGCAAGTGTAATGTATTGAGACGGGCCCATATTTTCACTGAAAACTGCAAAAAGTTTTTCAGTTGTAAGATTACAAATATCAGCAAGTTCAGGTACTGCTCCGTATAGTTCGCCCGGCGAGAATGCGGGAATGACAGCCCCGGTACGATAATCAAGACGGGAAGCAATGGTGCCGCCTGTGCCGAATAATTTTACATTGGGCAGATGGTTGGAGTAAGGGAATTCTTTTTCGGGAATTTTGTAGTTAGCTTTTTGAAAGCCGGTCTCTTTCATCATTTTGATAGTGTTAATATCAATTCCAATATTATATCCGGTAGATATTTTAAGTACAATATGCCTGTCATCATCATTTTCTGAGCGGGGCAGAACAGTTCCTGTAAATTTACCACGGGTTGTTTCAATTGCTGTCAGTCCCCAAACTCTGACATTAAACTTTCTTAAAACCCCGAGAGCTTTACCTTTATATCCCTGAAAAATATCTTCAGCCATGGTTTGTTATTTTATGTTTCATCTGCTTTCTCACCTCATTGCAACACACTTCTTAAATCTCTTACTATATGATAGTTTATTTGTTGATGAGTTTATTCGTATAAGATTAAGTAACGATAAACATCTTAACTTCTAAACTCCTAAACTTATACACTTATAAACTTTTTATTACCTCATCACCTCATCACCTCATTTCCTCATCACCACATCACTTCTTCCCCTAATCCTTATCATGATTATTCTGTACAATTTTTTCTATTTCTTCACTAAGCTTTTTCATTTCAACATTCCCGATTGCTTGTTTGTGTATCTGCCCCATTAACCAGTTTGCCGTATTTTTATTGTTATCAGAAAGTTTTATTTCCTTGAATTTTTCGTAAAGAAAATCAATAGGTGCAAGCAATTCATCCATCGATTTTTTTCTGAAATTGATAATGATCAACACTGAGCTGAACTCCATATCCGGATGTTCATATATTACAGGAAGCATCCTTTTTGCAATTGAAGGTTGAAGTTTTTCATTGTGAATAAACTTAAATAAGCCGTAAATTTTATTGTAACTAAAATTTTTGTGCTGAGGCATTTTCCCCTCAATATTCTTGAATGCATGACCCCAAAAGACACCCAGAAACTTAGGATCGAAACCAAATTTCAGGTTAATTTGCTCGATCATTGATACAAGATTTTTACTTAAAAGGTAATGATAAGTATCTGACGGGATTCCCCATTCCTTCATTTGCCTGAACCTTTCAGCAACTTTTTGAGGTAAATTTTCCTGAAGGGATTCAATATAATCTGCTTCAAGGGGAATTGGAGCAGAATCAGTATCGGGGTACATGCGGTTGGCGCCGGGAAGTACTCTTTTAAATATAGTTGTGCTGTCAGGGTTTGATTTTCTTGTTTCATTTGGCACTCCCTCAAATGCCATCTGACATCGTTCCTCAACTGTTTCAAGAGCGGTAGGGATATCCTCTTTTGGTCCCCATAATACAATCAGTGCATCATCTTCTTTTAGTTCAATAATTCCGGAAATTATTTTCAGATCTTTGTTATTAATACGATCTTCAAGCATTTCGGTGTGGATCATATTTGGTTTTTCGATGCAGGCGATAACTTTCAGCCTGTCAGTTATTTCATCTGCAAATATTTTTCCCGGCTGTGTAAAATGAGACAGAATGCCTTTAAAAGAAGGAAGGTTAATGGCATATATTTCAAAATTATCATTGTATGCTTTTTGTATATGTTCATCCTCCAGACCCAGATCACGAGGATCGATTTTTTCTGATCTGATTTTCCATTTTTTTCCGTTTGTAACTCTCTCTTTCAAAAGTTCCCGGATATGCAGAAGGGAAAATTGTCTGAATGCTTCGTTATGAGAAAGTTCCGGTATCCATTTATTGTGTGAAACACCTTTAATTTCAACCCTGGTTCCTCCGCGGCAGCTAACATTAACATCTTCACGTCCTGATCCGATACCTATACGCACTTTCCCTGTGCTACGATTCAGGAATCTGATATATTCAGCAGCTTCCCTTAGCTCATCAGGATTATCCATATCAGGATATGTAACGGTTTCGATCAATGGCATTCCCAGTCTGTCTGTCTTGAAAACGCGGATATGCCTGATATCCGATACCTCACGGCAGGAATCCTCCTCAATACTTAACTGGAGAAGTCTGACTTTTTTATTTTTCAGTTGAATTTCACCTTCAACTCCAAGGATAGCTGTTCGCTGGAATCCGGTTGGGATACTGCCGTCAAGATATTGTTTACGTGTTATATGAACCTCACCAACTATGTTCAGTCCGGATAAAAGTGATACTTCAAGTGCGATCTCAAGCGCTTCTTTATTTATGGGGAAAGGAGGAGTGTCATCTATATCATATGTACAGGCGGTCTGGTTATTGATCCGGTATATGATCTGCTTCCGGGTTTTATATTCCATCAGGGCTGTGCCATCGTATTCTCCAAGTTCGCTCAGGGTGGGTCTCATGTGACGGATGATCTCGGCATTGTAATCATCATGTTCGTGATATATGCCTGCAGGACAGTGACAAAACAACTTCTTTTTTGTTTTTAGTTGTTGATGAACTTCTAAACCTGACTTGAAGCCTATTCTTTTATAATCGTCCGGAGTTGCTTTTTTACGAGTCACATAGCCAATCTCCGAGCGGGTTTTTTCGTAGTTCTTTTTAGGACTGAATCTTTTTTTCACCTGTGGATCAGTTGATAAATTTATAAACCAGTATATACTAAGCGCTTGTTGCTCTGGTATTTATGACTTATTTTTTAATTACAATATTTCCCCAAAATTAAACTTGTTTTACTGGATAACAAAGAAAGCTGGTGAAAAATATATTGAAGAGGTGATGAGGAGATGAGGTAATGAGGTAATGGGGTGATGAGGTAATTAATCGAAACGGATTGCTTTTACGGGAGTAATTTTAGCTACTAGGTGGGATGGAATAATAAGCATCAGAACGGTAAGAATAAGGGTGCCGGTATTTAGCATTAAAATGTAAGAAATATCAAGATTTATTGGTACAGTTGAGAGGTAATAGGAAGCCTCGTCAAGTTTCATAAGACCGGTTTTTTGCTGAAGTATTGCAAGTCCGATACCAATCAGGTTTCCCCATAAAAGTCCTTTAGAAATAAGAAAAGCAGATTGGTAGAGAAATATTTTCCTGATACTTAAGTTATTACTTCCAATTGCTTTAAGGATACCGATCATATTAGTGCGTTCAAGTATAAGAATAAGCAGACTGGAAACCATATTGAAACCGGCAACCAGCAGCATCAGTGTCAGGATAATCCATACATTTGTATCCTGCAAATTCAGCCAGTCGAATATCTGAGGATATTTCTGAATAATATTTATAGTACTCAGGCGCGCTCCTTCCTCATCAATGTTCACACCCACAGTTTCCATTACCAGATATGTCATATAATCAAGGTCGTTGAAATTATCTATACTAATTTCAAACCCGCTTACCTGATCATTATCCCAGTCGTTAAGTTTCCTTATATGCCCGATATCAGCCAGTACAAATATCCTGTCAAATTCCTCAAGACTGGTGTTATAAATTCCCGATATAGTGAATTTTCTCATGCGAGGGGGATCCTGAATAAAGTACATGACAAATGAATCATCAGTTTTAAGATCCAGGAGATCGGCAATATATTTTGATAATAACACTTTGTTTGTCCGGGCAGAATCAGATACGTGAAAAATATCTCCTTCTGTCAGATTTTTCCTGAAAAAAGTCCAGTCAAAATCGGTTCCAATCCCTTTTAGTACAACTCCCTGTATTTCTTTCTCTGTTTTAATAATTCCTGCTTTAGTTGCGAAAACCTGGATGTTTTTAATCCCGGGTTTATTTTTCAGAACATTGATGAATTCTTGTTTGCCGGAAACCGGAACAGTTTCATATGATATGTTGCTGTCGTAGTTAAGCACCTGGATATGAGACCCGAAACCAATGATCTTTTCCCTTATCTCATTCTTGAATCCGGTAACAATCGCAGTAGAAAGTATCATTACTGCTAACCCAAGGGCAATTCCCAGGATGGCAATAAAGATGATCGGTCTGGATATCCGGTTATCACCTTTTTGGTCAGAAACCAGTCGTCTTGCTATGAATAATTCAGTGTTCACTTTGATAATTTGATGAGCAAAGGTAGTAAAAAGTCGGCAGTCGGCAGTCCACAGTCCCCAGGTAACACCTCCGGTAATTACTATAAAAAACAATGAACATATATTAGCTTTGTCATAGTCTTATCTTCGTCCGCCAGTTGGCGGACAGAAAGATAATAGGCAGGCATTTTAATGCCTGATACAGAAGGTTAATATATTTTACATCCCGTAGGGATAGAATGAAAAATGGAATTGAATTCGAAAAAAATATTTGTTATAGAGCCATTCTAGCCCTACAGGCTGTCTGGCGTGTGTTGTACATTTTACAGCCACTGAAGTGGCTGCCTATTATCAGTAAGTCTCTACGAGACTAACCTGCTGTCACAGTGCGTGTTGTATGTTTAGTTATATGATAGTCACGTTGTCATTAGTGATTATGAATATTTTTTCTTTTTTTTACTGCAAAATATTTCCGATGAAAAATATGAACAACATCTTGATAAGAGTATTTGTAATAATACTTTTTGTTGCTATGTGGCAGGGTGTTTTAACAGGACAGGTTATTACAGGTGCTGCCCGCACAGGAGAATATCTTCCTTTGCTCAATGGGAAAAAAGTTGCTGTTGTAGCTAATCAGACTTCAATGATTGGCGAGACTCATCTGGTGGACAGCTTGTTGTCACTGGGGATTAATATAAAAAGGATTTTCAGTCCTGAGCATGGATTTCGTGGTACTGCCGGTGCGGGTGAACATCTGAATAATTGCAATGACGAAAAGACAGGATTAGCTGTAATTTCACTTTATGGCAAGCACTATAAGCCTGTTAAAGAGGATATGGAGGGGCTGGATATTGTGTTGTTTGATATTCAGGATGTAGGGGTAAGGTTTTATACATATATTTCTACCATGCATTGGGTAATGGAAGCTTGTGCTGAGAATAATGTTGATTTCATAGTACTTGACCGTCCCAATCCAAATGGTTTTTATGTTGATGGTCCGGTGCTTGATACTGCCTGGCGATCGTTTGTAGGTATGCACCCGGTACCTGTAGTTCATGGAATGACTGTTGCTGAATATGCACAGATGATCAACGGAGAAGGGTGGCTTAAAGATAGCTTAACATGCAATCTGAAACAGGTGAAATGCGAAAAGTACACTCATAAAACTTATTATGATTTGCCGGTAAAACCATCACCAAATCTTCCAAACCTGCGGTCCATTTATCTTTATCCCTCATTATGTTTTTTCGAAGGAACCTGTATGAGTGTCGGACGTGGTACCGATTTCCCTTTTCAGATCTTCGGGCATCCTGATTATCCCGCCATGGGATTCTCTTTTACACCCCGTAGTATTGAAGGGGTAGCTGCCAATCCAAAACATGTTGGAGAAATTTGCAATGGTGTAGATCTTTCACATATCCCGTTCAATTTTGTGCGTAATAATCGCCGGCTGGTGCTTGATTGGCTCATAGATGCTTATAGCAACATGGATGATAAGGACAGGTTCTTTAATGAATATTTCGATAAGCTCGCGGGCAATAGGGCCTTACGGGAACAAATAATTGCCGGGAAGAATAAATGGGTTATTCATGCATCCTGGAAAAAAGATATTAAGGATTTTAAAATTATCCGGAAAAAGTATCTGCTTTATAAGGATTTTGAATAGTTTCGGGTTATCCACCTTCGTTACTACTACGGTGGACGAAGCGTGTTTCGTTTTACGAGTAATTTATACGTTACAACGCTTTTTACTACTGAAAAAATTCGAAAGAATCGTTTTGTTAACAGCCATATAATCAGTAATTATGATTGAGCGAACTATTTATATAGTGAAATAACTATTAAAATAGTTGGTAGACTAAAAAAATAGTTGTATGTTTGGAACATGAAAACATTGACAAAAGCAGAAGAGCAGGTTATGCATGTCCTGTGGGAACTGGAAAAGACTGTTGTACGGGATATACTTGAGAGACTACCTGATCCAAAACCTGCATACAACACCGTTTCTACAGTAGTACGTGTATTGGAAAAAAAGGGTTTTGTTGATCATAAATCCTATGGAACTACCTACGAATACTTTCCTCTTATTTCCAAAAAGGAATACACACAGGTTTACTTTGGGGATTTTATGAAAAAGTATTTTAATAATTCATTCCCTAAAATGGCTTCCTTTTTTGCACAGGAAAATGATTTAAGTTTACAGGAGCTGGAGGAGATGATGATAGAGATACGTAATGAGTTAGATAATGAAAAAGGGTAATTATGAATGAATTCTGGCAATATCAGTTTCAATCTGTAATAACAATAACTTTATTGTTCGGGGTATACTGGTTTTTATTTCGCAAAGAAACTTTTTTCAAAATGCACAGATTTTTTCTTCTGGCAGCCGGTATTATTTCCCTGGTTCTCCCACTTATTAATTTTTCAATATTAATGGGTGTAAAGTCCTTTTCCCCTGTTCAAATTGTAAATAACGGATACCAGTATGTAGAAACGGCGCTGGTTATGAATCCGGTTAAAATAACAGGAGAACAACAGGGAGGTTTCACTGTATACCATTTTATATGGGGAGTATATCTTACCGGTGTTTTCTTACTATCAGGACGATTGATTTACCAGGTTATATTGATAGCTAAATCAATCCGTCAAAGTGAGACCAGGATTCTACTGGATATACCTGTAAATGTCAATAACCGGATTCCTGCACCCTTCTCATTTTTTGGACAGATTTTTATTCCTTTCGGAGTACTTAAATACAAACATTTTGAAGAAATATTAATTCATGAAGCAGAGCATCTAAAACAAAAACATAGCTGGGATCTGCTTTTTGTTGAGTTGTTATGTATTTTTCAATGGTTTAACCCAATTGTTTGGATGGTTGGAAGAACAGTTAGAGAAACTCATGAATATCTTGCTGATCAGGGAGTTCTTCGGCAGGGAACCAAACGAACATCTTACCAGGCTGTTTTACTTGAGCATACATTGGGTGTTCCGGTATTCGGACTAAGTCATTATTTTAATAATTCTATAAGTAAAAAACGAATGATCATGATGAAAAAAAGAAAATCACCAAATCGAAGGAAATGGCGGATGCTATTTCTTATTCCTGTTGTAGTAATGCTTAATCTGGCATTTTCCAATCCTTTTTCCGGAGGAAGTCCCTTTGAAGATCAAAAAAGTTTAACAGAAACCAATCTGGTAAAAGGGAAAGTGACAGCAGAGGATACAGGCAAACCACTACCAGGCGTCAATATTATCATAAAAGATACTTATACAGGAACAATAACCGATAAAAACGGAGAATTTTCCTTGGAGGTTAAGGAAGAGAACATAATGCTGTCTTTTTCCTTTATGGGATATGAAACCCTTGTAGTAAAAGCTAAAAAGGGTGAATTTTTTAATATTGTTTTAAAGCGTATAACAGACGTAAAAAAGCTCGATTATCCTGAAAAGAAGCCTGTTACACAATTAAGTTCAATTGAAACCGGTTTATATATAATCGATGGAAAAGAAGTTACAAAGGAAGAGGCAGAAAAGCTTCAACAGGAACCTGAAAATATAAAGCTCATCAGTGTTCTAAAGGATGAAACTGCAGTTGAAAAATATGGGGAAAAGGGAAAAAACGGGGTGATAAGTTTTACAACAAAGGATTATATTTCTGTTAATTCACCTGGCAAACTGAACTCAAAAGAGAATATAAAGCTATCCTCTATTTACCAGGATAAAGTACCACTATATTTTGTTAATGAAAAGGAGATCACAGATGAGAAATTCAGGCAGATGAATCATGAAGCTATTAAGTCAATCTCTGTATTGAAAGGAGAGTCTGCTGTAAAGAAATATGGCGAAAGAGCAATAAATGGTGTAATTTCCATTACACTAAAGGATTATTATTCCACTAATTCAAATAAAAAATATTTGGTAAAAGGGAAGGTGCTTGATGATAGTACCGGTGAGCCTTTGCCGGGAGCCAGCGTAATTATTTCGAATACTTATACAGGTACAATAACCGATAAAAACGGGGAATTTTCCTTAACGGCGGAAAATGAAAAAATTTCTATTACAGTTTCATATATTGGATTTGAGACTGTAATTGTGAAAGTTGATGATGATAAATACCTGGAAATAAGATTAAAAAAAGGTGTTTTAAAATTGCGTCTTGAACAACAAAAACCAAAAGACAATAAGGAACCCGTAAAACCTGACAAACCGGTTAAAAAGAAACCGGATGAAATCTTTTTTGTTGTAGAAGATGTTCCTCACTTTCCAGGCGGGAATCAGGCTCTGCAAGAATACCTGGCTTCTAATATTCAGTATCCTAAGAAAGCCAGGAAAGAAGGAATATCAGGGACCGTTTGGATACGGTTTACTGTTGATGAAAGTGGTATTGTTAAAAATGTTATGCTGGATAAAAAATTGCACCCCCCGTTAGATAAAGAGGCTCTGCGGGTAATTAGTTCAATGCCGGAATGGCAACCGGGATTTCAGCATGGGAAATCGGTCCCGGTAGAATTAGTAATACCTGTTGAGTTTAAAATATTAATAGATAAGGTCCCTGCTCAAGATATCCTAAAATAAGGCAGAAGAAACAAATATAATTTATTGGAATCCAGGTATGCCAGACTTAATTCCTGGGTTTTACAATTAAATTATTTTCCCCGGATATACTTTTAGTGCCTCTTCCAGGGCTTTCATTGCTTTTTTAAGATCATCTTTTTTCAGAACGTATGCAATACGAACCTCTTGCTTTCCTAAGCCGGGAGTGGCATAAAAGCCGGAAGCGGGGGCAAGCATTACAGTGGAGTTATTGTATTCAAAATCACTTAGAAGCCATTGTGCGAATTTGTCTGCATCATCAACAGGCAGATGGGTAATTGTATAGAAAGCGCCTCCAGGCATAGGGCATTTAACCCCATCCATTTTGTTTAGTGCCTCTACCATATAATTCCTGCGACTAATATATTCATTATATACCTCCTTAAAATATTCATCGGGTGTGTCAAGGGCTGCTTCTCCAACTATCTGTCCTAACCCGGGAGGACAGAGCCGTGCCTGTGCAAACTTCATAGCCGAATCCATAATCTCCTTGTTTTTGGTTACCATAGCGCCAATCCTTACTCCGCATGAACTGTAGCGCTTGGAAATCGAATCTATCATTACCACATTCTGCTCAATTCCATTGAGATGCATAGCTGATATATGTTCTTTTCCATCATAGCAGAATTCACGGTAAACTTCATCTGAAAACAAGTATAGATCGTGTTTTTTTACAATATCCCTTAGTTTTTCCAGTTCATCACGTGAGTAAAGATAACCTGTAGGATTGTTGGGATTGCAAATAAGGATCCCCTTTGTTTTTGGAGTTATCCTTTTTTCAAATTCATCTATTGGAGGAAGAGCAAACCCGTTTTCAATAGTGGAGGTTACAGGCTTCACAATGATACCGGTTGCAACTGCAAATCCGTTGTAATTAGCATAAAGCGGCTCCGATATAATTATTTCATCATCCGGATTCATGCAAATCATCATAGCAAATGTAATAGCTTCAGACCCACCGGTGGTGATCATTAACTCGTTATGATCCACGTTGATATCAATATTCCGGTAATATTCAGCCAGCTTTCTGCGGTAAGACTCGTTCCCGGCTGAATGACTGTATTCAATTACTGTGAGGTCCATGTTTCGCACTGCGTCAAGTGCTACTTTAGGGGTAGGTATATCAGGTTGTCCGATGTTAAGATGATAAACCTTCCGTCCTTTTCGTTTGGCTTCTTCAGCATAGGGCGCAAGTTTTCTGATGGGTGA
>JAUXED010000123.1 GCA_030618105.1 Bacteroidota bacterium
GATGCTGATAGTCAGGCCGGTAAGCGAAGATGAGGTGTCGCCTCCAACAAGGTCAACACCGTAGTTGTCGCAAGCTAAATATATCCCCTCATATATAAGATCAATGTCTTCAACAGCAAATTTGCCGGAGATTCCTAACGAAATAATCATTTGGGTCGGGTCGGCATTCATCGCATATATATCAGAAAAATTTATAACTGCTGCCTTGTATCCAAGATGTTTCAAAGGTGTGTAAATAAGGTTAAAATGAATTCCCTCAAGCAGGATGTCTGTAGTAACAATTGTCTGATCTTTCCCATGATCAATTATAGCAGCATCATCTCCTACTCCTTTTTTTGTGCTTTTATTCTTTATACGGATTTTCCTTGTCAGGTGATCGATCAAACCGAACTCTCCCAATTCTGATATTGGCGTTCTTTTCTTTTTATCTGTCATAAATCTGGAATGCTTAAATGAGTAAATGATTAAATTGTTACGCGTTACGGGTTTAATGTTTATCTTAACTTTTGTTCCGACTGTTGACTGCCCGCCCGGATGACTCCGGTCGGACGGGTCGACTGCCGACTGCCGACTTATTCTTCGTCAAAGTTAGAAGATTTTTGTATTAATTTGCAAAGCCATATTCTTATGTGAATTACTATATTTGCACTTATTTGGAATAATTCTATTAATATATAATACTGTTCTGAAAATAAGCGTTTTACATTATCAGGCAATCAGGATAATATGAAGAAGGAGCAAAACAAAATATTAAGCGAAGTTACAGGAAGTGATTATAAATACGGCTTTTATACTGATATAGATATTGAAATCTTTCCGCCTGGGTTAAATGAAGATGTTGTCCGTGCTATTTCAGCAAAGAACGAAGAGCCGGAATTTATGCTTGAATTTCGCCTGAAAGCCTATCGTCACTGGCTGAAAATGGAAATACCCGACTGGGCACATCTGAAAATTCCTGAAATTAATTACCAGGATATCAGTTATTACGCGGCTCCAAAGAATAAAAAAGGAACTGAAAGTCCGGATGGAGTAGATCCTGAACTAAGAAAAACCTTTGAAAAGCTTGGGATATCTCTTGATGAACAGAAACGGCTTAGCGGAGTGGCTGTCGATGCTGTAATGGACAGTGTATCAGTTAAAACCACTTTTCAGGAAACACTGGCTGAACATGGAATTATTTTTTGTTCAATGAGTGAAGCTATTAAGGAGCATCCCGATCTTATTAAGAAATATCTGGGGTCGGTTGTTCCATATACTGATAACTATTTTACAGCATTGAATGCAGCAGTATTTAGCGATGGTTCATTTTGCTATATCCCAAAAGGAGTTAAAGCTCCTATGGAACTGTCAACCTATTTTCGGATAAATGCTGCTAATACGGGACAGTTTGAACGTACTCTGATTGTTGCGGAAGAGGGGAGTTATGTCAGCTATCTTGAAGGTTGTACGGCTCCAATGAGGGATGAGAACCAGTTACATGCTGCTGTGGTAGAGATTATTGTAGAAAAAGACGCATATGTGAAATATTCTACCGTGCAAAACTGGTATCCCGGTGATAAGAATGGTAAAGGAGGAATTTTTAATTTCGTAACAAAACGCGGTATATGCCGTGGTGAACGGTCGAAAATATCCTGGACCCAGGTGGAAACAGGCTCGGCAATTACATGGAAATACCCGAGCTGCATTCTGAAAGGGAATAATTCTGTGGGAGAATTTAACTCTGTGGCAGTTACAAATAACTACCAGCAGGCAGATACAGGTACCAAGATGATCCATATAGGAAAAAATACAAAAAGTACCATTATCTCAAAAGGCATCTCCGCGGGATTCAGTAATAATAGCTACCGCGGACTGGTTAAAGTGGTAAAAAAGGCTCAAAATTCCAGGAATTTCTCGCAATGTGATTCCCTGTTGCTGGGTGATCAGTGTGGTGCACATACATTCCCTTATATAGAGGTGGATAATGCGAATTCAATTGTTGAACATGAAGCAACCACTTCGAAAATTGGGGAGGACCAGATATTTTACTGTAACCAGCGGGGTATTTCAACAGAAGATGCTATAGGTCTGATAGTGAATGGATATGCAAAAGAAGTCCTTAATAAACTTCCTATGGAATTTGCTGTTGAAGCCCAAAAGTTGTTGCAGATAAGTCTGGAAGGAAGTGTAGGATAGAGGAGAGAAGAAGGGAATAGAGGGAGTAAAGGGAATAGAGGGAATAAAGGGAATAGAGGGAATAAAGGGAATAGAGGGAGTAAAGGGAATAGAGGGAGTAAAGGGGAGAAGATGAGAAGATGAGAAAAGGAGAAGAGGAGAAAATGAGAAAAGAGTATTAGTTTGAGGTATAAAGATGTTTGAAGAGACAAGGCATGCCTTGTCTTTGAGATTTGAAAAACCAGTAACCAGTAACTAGTAACCAGTAACTTTTTATAATAATGAATTCTATGTTAAGTATAAAAGATCTTAGAGCATCAATAGAAGATAAGGAAATTCTGAAAGGGATAACCCTGGAGGTTAAAGAAGGGGAAGTGCATGCTATCATGGGACCCAATGGTTCCGGGAAGAGCACCCTGGCATCCCTGGTAGCGGGGAAAGAACTTGCTGATGTTACCGGTGGAAGTATTACCTATCTTGGGAAAAACCTGTTCGATCTTAATCCTGAAGAGAGGTCAAAGGCAGGGATCTTCCTTGGATTCCAGTACCCAACCGAAATTCCCGGTGTTACAATGGTAAATTTCCTGAAAACAGCTCTTAATGAACACAGGAAGCATAAAGGACTTGAACCTCTTTCAGCAAAGGATTTCCTGAAATTGCTGAGGGAAAAAAAGGATATGGTCGAGATTGATTCCAAGCTTACTAACCGTTCAGTGAATGCAGGATTCTCGGGGGGTGAGAAAAAGAAAAATGAGATATTCCAGATGGCTATGCTTGAACCTAAACTTGCTATCCTGGATGAAACAGATTCAGGTCTGGATATTGATGCCCTGAAGATAGTGGCAAACGGTGTTAATAAACTGAAGAGAAAAGATAATGCCACCATAATTATTACCCACTATCAACGACTACTTGATTATATTATTCCTGATTATGTGCATGTTCTGTTTGATGGACGGATAGTAAAATCCGGCGGTAAAGAACTGGCACTTAAGCTTGAGGAGAAGGGGTATGAATGGATAAGAAACCAGGTAAATGGTAACTGATTTGGTTTAACACTGAAGGGAAAAGGACGAAATGCAAAACAAAATGGTTGTATCGGATATTGAACGCGAATTTATTGACCTCTATAAGGAAAACAGAAGTATGTTTGAAGCAAAAACTTCTGCCCCGGTAAATGAGGTAAGGAAGTCCGGTATCAGGGATTTTGAAAGACTCGGGATTCCGGGAAAGAAGGATGAAAATTATAAAAATACACCTTTGCAGCCTATTTTCAGAAATGGCTACCGGAAATACATAGAACAAAAAATGGTGGAGTTTAATCTGGCTAATGTATTCCAGTGTGATATCCCTACCCTGGATACTCATATGGTTCTTTTAGTTAACGGATTCTTTGATAAGAAGAACGGGGACTTTTTAAAGGAACTGCCATCAGGAATTATCATCGGGAGTCTTGCTGCTGCATCACATGAATATCCTGAGCTTTTTGAAAAGCATTATGGCAAATATGCATCCCACAAGGATGGGCTGGTGGCGCTTAATTCGGCATTTGCACAGGATGGGATATTTCTATATGTTCCGGAAGGTTCTGTTTATAAAAAGCCTATTCAGATCGTGAATTTAGTGATGGCTAAAGAGGATATTATGGTACAGCACCGGAATCTGATCATTGTTGAAAAAAATGCAGAGGCCGGAGTTATTATTTGTGATCATGCCATGACTCCTTATAAATTTTTGACAAATTCAGTTACTGAAATATATACAGCAGAAAATGCTTTTTTCGATTATGTGAGGGTGCAGAATGAGCATAATAATGGAGTACAGTTTTCACATATTTTCGTCAACCAGGAAGCGAATAGCAACATGACTTCAAACATTATGACACTTCATGGAGGAGTTGTGAGGAATAATGTTAATGTATTGCTCAATGGTGAGGGGGCAGAGAACAATTCGTATGGTCTCTACCTGGTCGACCGGAAACAACATGTGGATAACTACATCTATATCGATCATGCAAAACCAAACTGCATTAGCAACCAGCTTTATAAAGGGGTACTGGATGATTCTGCAACCGGGGCTTTCAATGGCAGAATACTTGTCAGAAAAGACTCGCAAAAAACTCATGCATTCCAGGCTAACAACAATATTTTACTCACTGACAATGCTAAAATAAATACCAAACCACAATTGGAAATATATGCAGATGATGTGAAATGCAGTCATGGGGCAACGGTGGGGCAACTGGATGGTGAGGCTTTGTTCTATATGCGTTCAAGAGGTATTCCTGAAAAGGAAGCAAGGCTTATCATGATGTTTGCCTTTGCTCATGAGATCATTGGGAATGTTAAGACAGAAGCCCTGCTTAATAGGATTAATGACCTGGTAGATAAAAGACTCAAAGGTGAATTATCCCCGTGTGATAATTGTGCAATGAAATGTTATTAAACTTAATATGTTTGACGTTGAAAAAATAAGAAAAGATTTCCCTGTCCTGCAACAGAAAGTTTACGGAAATCCATTGATATACCTGGATAATGGGGCTACGTCGCAAAAACCACGGGTGGTAATTGAAAAAATAAACAGTTTTTACTCAATAAGCAACAGTAGTATCCACAGAGGAATACATTTTCTCAGCGAACAAGCCACTGCCGAATATGAATCTGCAAGGAACAGAGTAAAAGAATTCATCAATGCAGAACATGATCACGAGATTATTTTTACTGCCGGCACAACAGCTTCAATTAACAATGTGGCATTTTCGTTTGGCGAAAAATATATAAAAGCAGGAGATGAGATCATCCTCACAGAAATGGAACATCATGCTAATATTGTTCCCTGGCAAATGCTCTGTGACAGGAAAGGATGTAAGTTGAAAATTATTCCTATCGATGATAACGGGAATCTGCTCCTCGATGATTTTGAAAAAATGTTTACTCCGAAAACCAGGATCCTCGCTATGACACATGTTTCAAATGCACTGGGCACCATTAACCCTGTCAGGGAAATGATCAAAACAGCCCATGCTAATAATATTCCTGTCCTGGTTGACGGGGCTCAGTCAATTCAGCATGGGGTAGTTGATGTCAGTGATCTTGATTGTGATTTCTTTGTTTTCTCAGGACATAAGATCTATGGACCTACCGGAATTGGAGTTCTTTATGGAAAAGAGAAATGGCTTGAAGAAATGCCCCCGTACCAGGGAGGTGGTGATATGATAAAAAATGTAACGTTCGAAAAAACCACTTATAACGATCTTCCTTTTAAGTTTGAAGCAGGTACTACTAATTATGTTGGAGCTGTAGGACTGGCTGCAGCACTCGATTATCTTACGGAAACCGGGAGAGAGGAGATAAAAGAGTACGAGAGTGAGTTAACAGGATATGCCCACGGGAAGTTAAGTCAGGTTGAAGG
>JAUXED010000131.1 GCA_030618105.1 Bacteroidota bacterium
GTAGCCAGAGGTGGTAAAATTATAGCGAAGGGTACATCCGACCGGCCTATCATTTTCACGGTTGAAGGGGATGACCTTCAAGGATCCGTACCTTTATTATCGAGAGGTCTGTGGGGAGGAGTAATCCTTTTAGGGAATGCTCCCCTAAATGTAGAAGATAATGAAGCTCATATCGAAGGAATCCCGTTAAGTGAACCAAGAGGGGTTTACGGGGGGAATATCCCTGATGATAATTCAGGGATTTTTCAGTATGTATCCATCCGCCATGGAGGCACCAACATTGGTGAAGGAAACGAAATCAACGGTTTAACCCTGGGTGGTGTAGGGAATGCAACCATAATCGACCATGTGGAGATCATCTCAAATGAGGATGATGGAATTGAATTTTTTGGCGGAACGGTCAATGCCAGGTACATTGTGGTTGCTTATTGTGGTGACGATGCCTTTGATTTTGACTTTGGTTACCAGGGAAAGGGACAATTCTGGTTAGCGGTACAGGATCCGGCAGTTGGAGATAAAATTGCTGAACATACAGGTGGAGGAAATGGTGTTCCCTATACCATTCCTGTTATCTATAATATTACTTGCATAGGAAGAGGTACAAACACGAATAAACCTGTTTTGGAATTCAAGGATAATGCTGCCGGCAAATATTATAACTCATTGTTTGTCAGCCAGGATATGGGTATTGGAATTGAGTACACACCTTATCCCATTGATTCATATTGGCATCTATTATCCCGGAATATAGAAGTTTCAGCAAATGCATTCTTCAACGTCAGGAAAAATGATACATTATCAATTTTTTATCCAATAGGATCCCAAATTCCGGCTGATGTTTATGCACTTTTTCAATCCTATTTCAATGAAAATGATAACCTGATTGAAAATACCGGAATAGGCATTATAGGGCAGAGACCCCAATGGATACCTATTGCTCCTATTAATACAGGTATGGCTATATATAACGACCCATGGTTTGAACCTGTTGAATTCATGGGAGCTTTTGGTGATGAGGATTGGACAGAGGGGTGGACTCTTCTGAATGAAGCCGGCACTCTGGAGTAAAAATCCAAATAAAACTACCCTGGCTGGTGGTTTTCCCTGAGCAGGTCATTAATTGTCTTCACCGGGTTGAATGTTTCGATGGGTGTTTCAACAAATATCGTGTTCCAGTCAGACATTGCTCCGTTCCATAATCCCGGAAGTTCCTGGGCTTTTAATTCCCTTCCGTCTTTTGATTTTCCGGATATAAATCCGGTTTTCGGATCCCTGAATTTAACCAGGTCAAATTTTTTGCCTTTATAATCTTTTATTCCGCAAACAAGATCGACAGGATTAAAGTGGGTTGATGATTCGACTTTCTTTTTTTGTTCAGGATTATCCATATCTATCTGGGATGTTTCCACAACCTGAAGCGATACAGAGCCATCGGAATTTACTGCCAGAAACGGTCCGCCTCCCGGCTCACCCTCATTCACAACCATTCCACATACCCGTACAGGGCGGTTAAGTTTTTTTCTTATGTAATCCGGTTTTTCTTTATCCGTTAGGTCATGATATCCCGCAGGTAGCCTGACACATAACTGGTTTTCCAGAAATAGCTCCATCTCTTCAATTTTCTCCTTACCAGGTTTATTCGTACCATCAAGAAAACACAGATAATTAAAAATTTTTTCCTGGTATTCCAACAGGATTCCAGCCAGGCACTTCTTATAACTCACCGTGGCAGGTCTCAACCTGTCAGGAACAATATTATCGATATTCTTCATAAAAATAATATCAGCGTCCAATTGATTCAGGTTTTCAAGCAACGCTCCATGCCCACCCGGCCGGAAAAGAATAGATCCATCATTTTCACGGAATGGCCGGTTATTCATATCAACTGCAATTGTATCAGTCGATGGCTTCTGGATACTAAACTCAACCTGAAACTGTGACGATAATTTCTTTTCCAGTAAATTCTTTTTATCCGTAAATTTTTTCCGAAACAATTCAATATGTTCAGGAGAAACTGTAAAATGTATCTTTACCAGGTTCTTATTATCCTTGCAATGGTGGCTTCCTTCTACAAGATGCTCCTCAAATGAAGTTCTGGGTCTGTCATTATACATATGGAACAATAACAAACCTTTTGGCAGATTACCATAATTCAGACCTTTTTCTTCGAGCAGGAGTTCAAGTAGAAGTTCATAGTTAGATGGATTAACCGGTGTAGATAATTCCTTTCCGTTTGATTCAAATTTTATTATTAATTCAATAGAGAATGCAAAATCGCTGATCCTTTTAAAAACCTGTTTTACGCCGGGATATTTTTCTAAAAAACCATTTTGTGGTTTGTCGTCAGATTTTTTCAATTCATGATAGCATTCAAATAACTCCTTAAACATTCGTGATGCAGCTCCGGAAGCCGGAACAAATTTCAGAAGTTCTTTTTTTCTTCCCCTGTTTTCGAAAACTTCAATATATGACTGAAGTTCATGCTCATCACATTTTATTATTCCATGTTTTATTGTTGCCGGAGAATCAAGGATCAGATAAGGGAAACCTGAACGAAAGTTATCAATCTGATTATTTACCTGGCTCTTTTCAAGTCCTTTTAATTCAAGCTGTTCAGAGTCGGCTGGTGAGAATTCCATAATTCCAAAGAGTTGAAAGTTGAAAGTTAAAAGTTAAAAGTAAGCGTTGAACTATTCCCTCTATTCCCTCTATTCCCTCTATTCCTTTCTTCCACTATTCCTTCCTTTATGAAATGCATCAATATTCACCTTAACAACCTCTTCACCTTTCCTCCTGAACAATTTTTGAATCCCTTTCTCAAAATTTTCAATTGGAATATCGATGTATAGAGAAGCTGCACCCAGCATTATAATATTTGCACTTCTTGGCGAACCCAAATCCATCGCCATTTTATCTGCATCAAGGATCAGATAATTTGGATTCTTTTTAATTTCCTCCATTATTTTTTCAATGTCCGGATAATCGGGGATATTGATATATGGTTTAGAGTTTGTTACCAGCCAACCATTATTTGATAAATAAGGTAGATAACGAAGCGATTCCATTGGCTCAACGGAAAGAATAAGGTCAGCCTGCCCGTAAGGAATAAGGTCGGAAGCAATTTCTTCATCAGACAATCGCAGATTTGACTGCACTGCCCCTCCCCTCTGACTCATTCCATGCACTTCTGCCTGTTTCAGATACAGATCATTTTCAAGAGCAGCCAAACCAATTGCAGTTGCAATGGTTAAAATACCCTGTCCGCCTACACCCGAGAGAATAATGTCACATTTCATATGTTATTTGTTACTGGTTACTGGTTACTGGTTACTGTCAGGTTTCAAGTTTCAGGTTTCAAGTTCTTAACCTCAAACATCTTCAAACCTCAAACTCTTCATTCTTCCCTACTTACCTACTCAACTTACTCAACTTCCCTTCTGTTTTTTCTTTTTTAATAAAGTTTGTACGCATTCACGTTGCGCAAGAATCACAGAAACTCCGTTATATTTAAGCTCTTCTTTAATTGTTTTTACATTATCATCATGGTTCTTTTTCAAAGGGACCAATATTCTTAAGTGCTCCTTTTCAACTCCCAAACCAAGACATATCTGTTCAATCCTGTTTGTAGCAAGGGATGATTGCCCACCGGTCATAGCTGTAATGGAATTATCAGATATGATCAGGGTTATAGGGGATTTCTTATAAACCGCATCCAGAAGACCTGTCATTCCTGAGTGAGTAAACGTTGAGTCACCGATTACAGCAACAGATGGCTTAAGTCCGGCATCTGCAGCACCAACAGCCATTGTAACAGAAGCACCCATATCAACGCACGAATTTATAGCATTAAATGGAGGTAACGCACCCAGTGTATAACATCCTATATCGGAAAATACCTTTCCTTTGCCATATTTTTCTAAAGCTTCATTAAGTGCATTGAAAACGTCAATATGCCCGCATCCTTTACAAAGTGCAGGTGGACGGTCTGGTATGAAATCAGGTATTTTCGAGCCATAATGAACTTTTTTTCCAAGGGATTTTGCTACATGGTTTGGATCCAATTCCCCGACTCTGGGTAAACTGCCATCCAGGCGTCCTTTTATTTTTGTTCCTTTTCCCTGAAAACCCTTAAGTATCTCTTCCACAATCGGATACCCTTCTTCCATTATCAGCACCTCTTTACAAGATGAGATTAATTTTTCAACTTTTTTTCGCGGAAGCGGATAATGGGATATCTTCAATATCGGATATTCCGGTTTTTGATCCCTGAAATTTTCCATAAGGTAATTGTACGCGATACCACACGCGATAATTCCAAGTTTTTTATTCTTTCCCGGGTATAATTCATTAAACTTTGAATCTTCTGCAACCGCTTCAAAAGCGGGCTGACTTCTAACAAGGTTAGCATACCTTTTTCTGGCATTGTCTGGCAGCAAGATAAACTGCTGCGGATCCTCTGGCATGGAAAGTTCCCGTTGAGTTTTGGGTTGTTGTTTTTCCACCCCCGATCTTGAATGGGAAAGACGGGTTGTGACACGTATTAAAACCGGCACACCCAGCTTCTCCGATAGTTCAAACCCGGTATATGCCATATTATATGCTTCCTGCTGATTTGAAGGTTCCAGAATTGGGATCATCGCAAACTTTCCATAAAAACGGGAATCCTGCTCATTTTGTGATGAATGCATTGAAGGATCGTCAGCAGAAACCACAAGCAATCCACCACGTACACCGGTAATTGCCGAATTAATAAAAGGATCGGCTGCAACATTTAATCCAACATGTTTCATACAAACCACGGCACGCTTACCGGTATATGACATTCCTAATGCAGCTTCCATGGCTGTTTTTTCATTAGCCGACCATTCACGCTGTATCTCCTTTTCAGCAGCTTCCTTTGAACTCTGAACATATTCCATAATTTCGGTGGAAGGGGTTCCCGGATAAGCATATATACCTGACATCCCGCCGTCAATGGCACCCTGACCAATGGCTTCATCACCAAGTAACATTAACCTTTGCATATCATTATAAGATTTTAATCAAAGTAGTAATCAAAATTAATAATAAAATGATTGGAAAAAATTAATGTTGATATGTTATGAAACTATGGGTTGAAGAATTGTGATGAGGTGATGAGGTGATAAGGTGATGAGGTGATGAGGTGATGAGGTGATGAGGTGATAAGGTGATGAGGTGATGAGGTGATGAGGTGATGAGGTGATGAGGTGATGAGGTGATGAGGTGATGAGGTGATGAGGTGATGAGGTGAT
>JAUXED010000112.1 GCA_030618105.1 Bacteroidota bacterium
CCGGTGAACAAAGATGACTTTTCCTGCAATACTCCCACGGGGAAACTGAAATTTGATTGTGCACTTATAACAATCCATGGCACTCCGGGTGAAGATGGCAAATTGCAGGGATATTTTGAATCACTGAACATCCCTTACACAACCTCAGGGATTCTCTCTTCATCTCTCACCTTTAACAAAAAAGCAACCAAACTGTTCCTGAAATCATTTGGCATCCTTTCTCCCGCATCAGTATATCTTTACAAAGGGGAACTCATTAAAACAGAGGTAATTATCGACAAGCTGGGACTTCCGGTTTTCGTTAAACCCAATAAAAGCGGCTCTAGTTTTGGTGTTACAAAAGCAGATAATGAAGCCACACTTGAAAAAGCAATAAGCCATGCATTTGAAGAAGGTGATGAAATAATTATTGAAGAATTTATTGAAGGTTCTGAAATAACCTGTGGCTTGCTGAAAGCAGGAAGCAAGGAAATTATTTTCCCTTTATGTGAAATAGTAAGCGAGAACGAGTTTTTTGATTATGAAGCTAAATATACTCCATCAAAAGCTGAAGAAATAATACCTGCCCGGATATCCGCAGATAAAACAAGAGAATGTCAGTTATTAGCTTCATATATTTATTCTGCCGTTGACTGCAGAGGAATTGTAAGAATAGATTTTATTCTCTCAGGCGATAAGTTTTACTTCCTTGAAGTGAACACTATTCCCGGGATGAGTGCTGAAAGCATTATTCCTAAAATGGCAAAGAAATATGGTATAAGTCTGAGAGAACTATATACACTGGTTATTGATGATGCTTTTACACGTTATCAAACATAAAAGGGAGCACATGAACAGACAAGATTACGATCGCCAAATGCATCATCAACACGGCTAACTGCCGGCCATAGTTTATTCTCAATAACCCATTTCAATGGAAAAGCAGCCTGTTCCCTTCCATATGAATGGTTCCAGTGATCTGAAACAACAGCTTTCTGGGTATGAGGTGCATTTTTCAGCACATTATCATTAATATCAGACCTTCCATTTTCAATCTTAGTGATCTCCTTAAGAATATCAAGCATCGATTCAATAAACCTGTTCAATTCGCGCCAGGATTCGCTTTCGGTTGGTTCCATCATAAGTGTTCCATGAACTGGAAAAGACAATGTTGGAGCATGAAATCCGTAGTCCATTAATCTTTTAGCTATATCTGATTCGGTAATACCGGATTTCTCTTTAAAATTCCGGCATTCAATTATCATCTCATGAGCTACAAATCCATTCTTGCCGGTATATAAAATTTCATATTTCCCTTTAAGTGATGCTGCAACATAGTTTGCATTAAGTATTGCTATTTTAGAAGATAAGGTAAGACCTTCTCCTCCCATCATTTTAATATAACCATGTGATATGGGTAATATTGAAGGACTACCCCACGGAGATGCTGCAACTGCATATATGCCTTTGCTTCCTCCGGTTTTAGCCAAGGGGTGCCCTGGAAGGAATTCGACAAGATGCTTTGCCACACCGATTGGTCCTACCCCGGGTCCTCCACCACCATGGGGTATAGCAAATGTTTTATGAAGGTTCAGATGACAAACATCAGCGCCAACAATAGCAGGGTTTGTAAGTCCCATCTGTGCATTCAGATTTGCACCATCCATATAAACCTGTCCTCCATTTCGATGAATAATATTTATCATTTCAATTATCTCTTCTTCAAACACTCCATGAGTTGAAGGGTATGTGATCATAAAACCTGCCAGGTTTTCAGCATTTGCAATTGCAGTTTCCCTGAGGTTATCAATATCAACATTCCCTTTCTCATCACAATCAACAACAATCACTTTCATCCCAGCCATTACTGCACTGGCAGGGTTAGTACCATGTGCCGAGGCAGGGATCAGCACAACATTTCTGTGTCCCTCGCCCCTGCTGAGGTGATATTCACGAATAAGCATCAAGCCTGCATATTCCCCGGCTGCTCCTGAATTTGGCTGGAAAGAAATTGCATCAAACCCGGTGATCTTTTTCAAATCATCTTCCAGTTCGGTAAATAACCGTTGATAACCCCGGGTTTGGTTTAGCGGAACAAAAGGATGGATATTTGCAAACTCAGGCCAGCCAACTGGAAACAATTCTGTAGCTGCATTCAGCTTCATCGTACACGAGCCGAGAGATATCATTGAATGGGTAAGTGAAAAATCTCTTCGCTCAAGTTTCTTAATATACCGCATCATTTCCGTTTCCGATTGATAGCGGTTAAATACATCCAGTGTTAGAAAATCTGTCTTCCTTTTAAATTTCTCATCAAAATAGTTCTTTTCAGGAACAGGTTCAATATTTACCTGTGGTTTACCTGCAGCTTCACTAAAAATATCCAGAATATCTCTAATGTCATCTAACGAAGTGGTTTCATCAATACTGATCCCAATCGTATTGTTGTCTATATAACGCAGATTAATTTCTTTACTTAAAGCAATTTTTTCAATATCATCCGAACATATATTACCAGGCAACTCAATTTTAAGTGTATCAAAGAAACTTTCATTAAGTTGCCTGTAACCTGATTTCTCCAGATTTTGTGCCAGATATCCTGCACTCCGGTGGATATTACCGGCAATTTCCCTCAATCCTTCCGGACCATGGTAAACAGCATACATTCCTGCCATAGTAGCAAGCAGAGCCTGTGCAGTACAAATATTTGATGTTGCTCTTTCCCTTTTAATATGTTGTTCGCGTGTTTGAAGTGCCATGCGTAAAGCCAGATTTCCAAGAGCATCCTTCGTCACTCCAATTATCCTGCCCGGCACATTCCTTTTGAATCTATCTTTTGTTGCAAAATATGCAGCATGCGGACCACCATATCCCATTGGTATCCCGAACCTCTGGGTTGATCCGACAACTACATCGGCACCCCATTCTCCGGGAGGAGTAAGTAATACAAGACTCATAATATCAGCAGCAACAGCTACATCAATATCTTTATCATGGGCTTTTTCAGTAAATGTCCTGAAATCTTCAATTTTCCCGTCAGCTCCGGGATACTGAATAAAGGCACCAAAAACTTTTTCATCAAAATTAAATTCATTGAACTTATCAATAATCAGTTCGATGCCCAATGGAGCAGACCTGGTTTTCAGAACATCCAGTGTTTGAAGGAAAATATTCTCATCAACAAAAAACTTTACAGCACCCTGTTTTACTTTAGCACGTTTACGTGCATTAAACAGCATTATCATTGCTTCTGCAGCCGCGGTTGCTTCATCAAGTAGTGAAGCATTTGTAATCTCCATCCCGGTAAGGTCTGATACCACAGTCTGAAAATTAAGCAAAGCTTCAAGTCTTCCCTGGGATATCTCAGCCTGATATGGTGTATATGAAGTGTACCAGCCCGGATTCTCCAGGATATTCCTCTGGATTACAGAAGGAAATTTGGTACCGTAATACCCCAGTCCGATATAGGTACGGTAAACTAAATTACCGGAAGCAATTTCCTTAATCCTTTTCAAGTATTCATATTCACTCAATCCGACCGGCAAATCAAGAGGCTTGGCAAGTCTTATAGAAGAGGGAACAGTTTTATCGATAAGTTCGTCGAGGGTTGAAACCCCGATAGTTTTCAGCATTTTTGCTATTTCATCCTTTCGGGGACCTATATGACGAGAGGTAAAATTATCTGGTGCCATCTAAAAATTAAATATTAACAGGTTAAAAAAATAATTACAATTGAAAGGGATAAAAATAAGAAGAAGTATGAATATAAATCAAAACAATTATCATATTTGATAGTGTTCATAAAATCAAACCAAAAACGGATTTGATTCTTTTTCTTCACCAATTGTAGATTCAGGTCCATGACCCGAATATACAACAAACTCATCCCCGAGTGAACATAATTTTTCCTTAATACTGATCATCAGGGTTTCAAAATTTCCACCAGGAAGATCGGTACGACCGATGCTCTCTTTAAACAACACATCCCCTACAATAACAAATTTCTGCACTTTATTATAAAATGCCAGGCTCCCGGCAGAATGTCCCGGCAGATGTAAAATCTCAAGTACTGAATTTCCAAACTTCACCTTGTCTCCTTCATTTAGTTCAATTAACCCGGAAGGGGGAGAACTAAACTTAACATCAAAAAGATTTGCATGTTCGGGAGCATTTTCAAAGTTATCTGTTTCATCCTTATGCGCCTGTGTTTTCAATCCAAACTTCTTGTATATATAACCATTACCCATAATATGATCAACATGGCAGTGAGTATTTATCAGCTTTACGGGTTTTAAACCACCGGTTTCAATAAATCCTGACAGGATATCCTGTTCATCCTGAGTACAGCAACCTGCATCTATAATGACACATTCCCCTGATTCATCATAAACTATATAGGTGTTTTCCTGAAATGGATTGAAAACAAATTTTTTAATATTTATCACTATATAAAATTATTTTCCGTTAAATGTTCCTGAGATCATTGGCACAAAAACAAATCCTCCATGATTAGATCTTTCGTATTTATCTTCACCTTTTTTAACAATAAGTGTCATCTCCTGATAGCCTTCTCCACCAACCGGAACAACCATTCTTCCGCCAATTTTCAGTTGTTCCAATAATTCTTTGGGTACATGAGCAACAGCGGCAGTGATCAGTATTTTATCAAACGGGGCAAAAGATGGAATACCCTTAAAGCCATCTCCATAATAAAATTTGGGTTTATATCCCAGGTTTGGCAATAAAGTCTGAACTTTCAAAAACAGCTTACGGTGTCTTTCAATAGTATACACTCTGGCTCCCAATTCCAGTAAAATGGCTGCCTGATATCCTGACCCTGTGCCAATCTCAAGCACCTTATCATGTCTTTTTATTTCAAGAAGCTGAGTCTGAAAAGCAACTGTATAAGGTTGTGATATAGTTTGCCCTTCACCTATTGGAAAAGCCTGATCTTTATAAGCAAAATTTATGAAGCCGGTATCCATAAAAAGATGACGGGGCACTTTGTTGATTGCTTCCAGGATTTTTTTATTTGTAATCCCTTTTTTACTTACAGTTTCAACCAGTTTTTTTCTTAGCCCCTTATGCCTGAAAGTGTCTTCCATGAAAAAAGATAAATGTAACCCCAAGGTTATCAACAACAAATGGTTGATAAAATCAGGCAGAATTTGAAATTCATTCCTGCAAAAACACTTATGTTTGCAAAAACACAACAAATGTAATGATAAAAATCGGTGTTACAGGTGATTTTTTTGAAATGGAAAAAGAGATCCGATTACTGAAAGAAATGCCTGAATTCAGTTTAACAGGAATTTATCATTACAATACAAAACTCCTGGAAGAATTTACAGTTAAACATGATCTACCCATTTTTTTCACATTATCTTCTCTTGTCGGATCATGCGATGCAATTGATATAGCAGGCAATAATGGTGATGAAACCCATTTATATACCGGGATACTTAAAAAATCAAAACACCTGATCGTTGATTTTCCTGATGTTTCATCAACAGATCGCCTAAAACACCTGGCAAAGCTGGCGTCTGAAGCAAAGGTTATAATGCAGGTTCGCAATCCCTACAGGTTTAACCCTGCATACATGGCTTGCTTATCCAAAATAAATAAACCGGCTGTAATAGAAATCCAAATGGAAATAAAGCAAGGAAGCAAATTGGATAATCAGTCTGTTTTATGTATCGATCTTATAAGGGATATGGTCAGATCAAATACTCATAGAGTAAACGCATCAGGGATATCCGTTGCCGGCAGAAAAGTTGATTATCTGACTGCCAGAATTGAATTTGATAATGGCAGTATTGCAAATATGACGATCAATCAATTATCGGGCAGGGATTTGTTAATTGCAAAGATCTACCAGCAAGGTAACCGGATTTTTATAAACTTCTCTGAAAAGGAGTGTTACATAGAAAAGATCCCATTCTCCTTATTTCCGGGTAACGATGAAGAAAATAATGAACGGATCCTTCCGGAAATTAATAAAATAAATCCTGCCAACGAGGAACTAAGACAATTCGGGAATGCAATTGAACAAAAGTTATCAACCGGTATTGATATTGAGCGAGCCCTGCAATCAATTGATATCTACCGTGAAATAGTTGAAAAAATTAATAAAACAACTTTTCATCCATTACAGAATTAACACTTTTTACCTCCCTGAAGAAATAAAATCATCCTTATTAAGTTATTAAAGAAAGTTGCATTAACTCTATGCACATGCCCGGGGAAAACGGTTAGTGCTTCTGATACTTTATCAACTGATGAGTTCAAGGAATTTAAAAATTAAATATGTCCTTTTTGACTTAATTGCCTCATCCGTGGCATGGACATTATTTAATCAATTCAGGAAAATTTTTATTGAATCAAATGTTTTTGGCATAAGGGTTCCAATGAAATTTGACCTGAAATTTATGATCTCTCTAATTATTATACCTGTTTTCTGGGTTCTCCTGCATTATATCAGTGGTTATTATAAAAATCCTTTTCACAGATCAAGGCTTACCGAGCTGGGTAAAACAATTGGAGTAACCCTTCTTGGTGTTGCAATAATGTTCTTCGCACTTATTCTGAATGACATTGTTGTATCTCACAGGAATTACTATGAATCAGTTAGTGTCCTGTTTTTTCTGCAATTTATCCTTACATATATACCGCGTGTAACACTAACAAGCATTACAATATCCAGAATCCAGAAAGGGATCATTGGTTTCAATACACTTATTATTGGAGGAAACGGAAGAGCAATACAGGTAACCCGGGACCTGCAGTCTCAGAAACGATTATC
>JAUXED010000025.1 GCA_030618105.1 Bacteroidota bacterium
CTTATACTGAATTTGAAGTAAAGAAAACTCTTTAGTGTTGTTCCCTCCTGGCAATACGGTGCAGGAAAAATGTTCCGAAAAGAGTTTCAACAGAATCAACAGGTTCATATTCATATTCAGTAAAAAAATAATCATCTTCACCAACATCAATAACCCATTGCCTCGACAATATTCCGGGATATTCAACACAATCAGTATATATTTGTTCCCCCCGGCTTATACACTTGTCCAGTTTACTGTGAAGATCTTCTACATTCCTGCCTCGCCGGATGAGCGAGGAGGGAGATTTTATTATTTGTGGATAAACCTCGATCCCAGATTGATAATAAAGTCTGCTAATAACCTGCTGGTCTGATTTTAAAACAAATGTAGCATCCGGGGTTTTCTTTATCCGTGATTCAAGCATTGTATAATTAGTAAATTCAAAATTATTGCGGGGTATTAAACCATAGGAAACATTCCAAACCAATAATGCAATCCCCAAAAGGATCATTGATCTGTCCCTGATTTTTATCTTTGAGAATAATAACAAGAATCCCAGGAAAGGAACCATTACCATAAACTCGGCATTCCCCTCGGCAATAAATGCAAAAGCAATATAAAATATCAGTATAATTAAATGAGTAATAAAAATGGGAGGGGGCATTAGCTCTACTTTTCTAATCACCCTCCTTTTTTTCATAAAAATAGCACCTAATAAAAATATAGAGACCAGTCCGGGTATGATCCAGAGAATATTTTCCCCGATCATTCGAAAAATATATCCATGAATCTGTACAAAACTTCTGATAAAATTTACCGGCGTAAAAAATAAATTCAGCCATCCGGGGGTTTTATCAAATCCTGAAGCCAAATAATCCCTTAAAGCAAACTGGAATACCCCTGTAATACTTTTTTCAAACTCCGGAAGTTTGAAAGCCACAATACTATAGACCAGAATTACAGGTATCACGGTAGTTACAAATACAAGTTTTGATTTCCATGGATGGCGAAAAATAATCAACCCAATAAACAAACCTAACCACCAGAACACACCTATTTGATGGTAAAGAACAGCAAATGAAGCAAGCAATCCACTTATCAGGAGTCTTAGTAAACTTCTGTTATTCAAATAATCCAGATAAACAACAGATGAACTCAATGATAAAGCAAGAGGAAAAAGATATACTTCATTTTCTGACGAATAACGCATCACTGCAAAAGAAGATCCTGTAAGTAATATAATCCCGAAAATTTCTTTTATTGATCGTCCTGTTCTTTTAAGAAGTAAAGAAAACAAATAGAGGCAGATCCCTCCAATAAGTGAATTAGCCATTTTCATCCCCTGAAGAATATCAACTTCTTCATTATTGAAAAACGGCAAATTAAAAAAGAGACGGAATGTAACATTGTAAAGCAGGTGGTGAGGATGGAATAATTCGTCACTATATTTAACAGATGCAGCATAATAATATGCATCAACAGAGGAATTATTCGTAGGAAATACCAGGTAAAGAATGGTAAAAGCAATTATTAATAAAGGGATCCAATAACTTTTGGGTATTTGCTTTTGTTTTTTCACTACTTCATGAAAATAATAATTTCGAAATTAAGCTAAAAAAAAAGGTTTACCCAATTATATGGATAAACCTGTATCTGATTTTAACTAGATTTAACTATTTAGGTATTTATCAGGTCGTTATATTGTTCCGGAGTCAGGAGTTCCTCCAGCTCTGAAGAATCGGCAATTGAGATCTTAATTAACCAGCCCTCACCATATGGATCTTTATTGACTAACTCGGGTTCGTCATCAATCTTCGGATTTATTTCAAGAACTTCACCTGATACAGGCATAAACATATCTGAAACTGTTTTGACAGCTTCAATAGTACCAAAAACTTCTTCTTTGTCAAGCTTTTCACCTTCTGTTTCAATTTCCACAAAAACCACATCTCCCAGTTCTCCCTGTGCAAAATCCGTAACACCTATATAAGCACAATCCTCTTCAACCCTTAACCATTCATGGTCTTTTGTATATTTCAAGTTTTCAGGAATTTTCATATTTTTCGTTTTTTACAATTAATATTTTAGCCCCAAAATTAAACAAAAAAAGTTGAAAATCGTAAGCCGTTTAAAAGAATTAACCGCCAAGTACGCAAAGAATGCGCCCCAGTACAGTCATTCTTCCTTACGGGGCAGGCTAAGTACGCAAAGAAAAAATATTAGTTGAAAGAACTGTATAATTTAAATATCCTTAGCGAACTTTTGCGACCCCTTTGCTACCTTTATCCCCTCTACTCCCTTTATCCCCTTTACTCCCTCTTTATTGCGTGAGTGTAAACCGAATACTAAATCCAAAATTGGTATTGGCTGTTGGATAGGATGAAGCAACAAAAGGATTATTTACCACCCTGTCAAAGAAAATCCTCAGGTTAAACCGGTCGCTGAGAACATAATCAGCAGTTGTCTTAATGCTTACAATGCGTTGTCCTGCAGTTGGTTGGTCAACATCCTCAATCAGCTTTCTGATAATTGTCTTATTATCACGAACAGACAGATCAGCTCTGAGATTCAAATCACTTTTTAATTCTCTTTCACTACCACCAAGCCGGATAATAAGTTGAACTTCATCAAAGCGATATCCCAGCCCAAGGGTAAATTCATCACTTTTAACTTCGGTAATCTGATTGTTTGATAAACTCAGAGCCAGCGTTCTGGTTTTCTTTAGCTCCAGACGTGTTGTAAAGCTATTTCTGAAATTAAAATCTACATTAATCAATGGGCTAAACTGCTCATTTATTGTAGCTGTTGCCACTTCATGCCTGGCTATATAATTATTCTGTACATCTCTTATATGGTTCAATCCGTCATCACCCGCCAGATAAAACAAGTTAGTACTGTAGGTGCCAATATTAAATGAGGAACGGTAAGCATGGTTAATGGTTATGGAACGAAGATATTTTTGCACAAAACCAAGTTTTGATAAACCATCATATGTTATTCTCCAGTTTGGCATTATTCCCCATATAGAAGGAAATGGAGTGAGAGATATTTTTTCAGGATCCCGTCCGGAGTAGGCAGCAAGAAATGCAGGTATTAACACCTCCTGTGATGTAATCTCATAGCCGTCTTTATATTCACCATCACCGGGAATATAGCTATTATCAATATTTTCTCTCTTGTCTGCCAACCGTCTTGAGATTACCTTTGTATATTTCTTAAATCGGTTAAAATTTTCTGATTTATACTGGTTACTACTTTTTATTTTTTCAAATGCAGTACCCCATATTAACGTTGACATACTAAAGTTCCCGGTAGTCATAATACTTCTTGTACTATCAGGAAAATTTCCATATCTGTCTGCAATATAATAGGCATTCTCATTCCGGGAAAACCTTCTGTTTGCTGTCAGGTCTATTCTAAGTCCGTTAATTGGTTCAATTGTACTACGGATATTCAAATTATCGGTATGGGTTAGCACAAATGGTGTATTCAGCAAGGTGTCAGTTGTTAGCCAACCATTCCTGACCGCTTTTTCTGCAAAATCCCGATCCTGGTATCCCATAATAAACAACCAGCCTGGTACCAGCTGACCATTATATTGGTTCATCCCCACGTATTCTGCATGTGGCATAAATCCGGGCAATAATGTGCCCTGATTCGCTGAATATGAAATTGATATATTTCTCACTCCCATTAAAAACCTTGTTAAATTTTCTGCAATAATCACAACAGGATTTTCAGTTTTCTCAATTTTACCTTCAATTACAAACCTCACATCATCATAATTATCACTTGCCGTAAATGTTATTTTTCGGTTATTTTCTACCTCTACTTTGCCTGTAATTTCCTGGTTAGCGTTATCATAAGCTTTTACATCTACATCTTCAGTCATTAGCTTGTGATAAATTGATCTGGGTTCATCAGCTTTTAATTTTACACGTTCTCTCCTGTATGTAACAGTCTTATACTCAACTTCTTTTCTGGTACGGCTCCTGCCGCTGTACTTCTGGTTAATTTTTTTAAGGAATCCCGCCTTATTATACAGGTTAAGCATATTTAACTGACCATTAAGCTGAGTAGTATTAGAATTACGAATTGTATTACCCAGTTTAATATTTAATGAATCATGAAATACCGGTCCAACATCCCAATTATAATTTGCACTATACCTTGCAGTTGCTGACACCCAGTTTAAAAAAGGCAACTTGTTTATCGGGATCCGGTAACTTGCATTAATAACATGATGATACTGTGTTGTTCTTCCAAAATCCTTCAGGTTGGTAAGTACTGAATCTTTCCAGGTTTCGTAATGATCTTTGTATCTGTCTCTATCCACTCCCCCTTCAGGTTCATCAATTCTTGCTATGGCATTAGCTGAAAAGTCTACTTTAAGAGATTTCGTTATATCATATTTAACATCATAAAAGCGATTCCATTCAAAATCTTTTCTGAATGTGGGTTTAATTTTAAGCAAAGGATTATTAATATTTCTTGTTTTCACCTCGTCATAATGCCGGTACAGGTCAGTTCTGAAAGATATATGATTGGGGAAAAGATTAAAATTGAAATCTTTGATTAGTCTGAATGCCTGAGATCTTAGAAACTTAACTTTTTTGAAAGGCGCAATATTTTTTTGGGTTTTATTGTATACATAACTTATCCCACTACGATAATTACGTTCCAGATCAATTTCAGTATTAATATTACTGGAATAATACTCGTTGAATGAATAATTAACCGACCAGTTGGAAATATTCCACAAATGAGGTTTCCCTCCAGACCCACCAATACTTACATTGGTAAGATTAATGCTTTTCCGCCGCGTATAATCCTGAGAGATATTAATAATCGAATCTCTTTCTCTTTGGGTTTCAGCATTATCAATGGCGTCTTGTAACGGTATATCCGGATCGAGCGGGTTGTATTGTGGATTTATCATTCCTTCAGAGTATCCAACATAGAGTGGTATCCTGATATTAGCTTTTTTAGGGAAGAATTTGCCTAACTCAAGATTCGATGATATATCATACCTGAGTTCTTCTTCTTTACTCCGTTCATTCACTTTCTTATCAATACTCCCCCAACCGGGTTTGCTGGTTGATCCTGCCAAATCAATCGTTCCAAAATCAGCAAGTCTGGCTTGCAGCCGGGCATTAGCTGCCCATCCACCCTCTTCATTAAAATCTGTTAAGCGTAATTCGTTCAACCACACCTCTCCCGATTTAGGTTGTCCATCATCATTTTGAAGGTCTCTGCTACGTTTTGGATTCCTCACCCCAATCATGATAGTCCTGATATTACTCATATTTGGATTCCCTGACACTTTTACCCTGTTGTTACCATGGTAATATTCAAACACATCAGAGATGTTAAGATTAGAACCCTCACGTCTCAACTCAATGTTTCTTGCCTGCTTTGCTTCCTGGAATATTTTAAGAGGGATATCAAACATATTTTCATCGGGCCAGACAATATGCCTGTCAGATTCCAAATCGTTATTATATCTTCCACTAGCCGGTGGTGTAAGTTTCAATGATATTTCATATTCATAAAAATTGTTTTTATAATCAGAACCAAGTCTCATAAATACAGTCAGTTCATCATCGTATAAAGGATCATCAATAAGAGATTCTCCATGCACAAACATCTGAATTCGCCGATACTGTCTGATATCAAGACTCACATTCTTAAAAGCTGCTTTTGCATCTCCATCTTCAAGATTATGGACCTTTAGCACAATTGATTGCTCATTTAGTTGCCTGAGTTGCGGATTAGTAGGATCAATTACCCTGCTTATCCCCGGTGGTAATATATAATTAACAGGTTTTTTATGAGCATTCTCTTCAATGTTTACAGATGAAATTTCAAACCTTGCCTCTACCGGTTCAGGTATTGTAATTCTCTCTCCACCACCAAGAAGAGATAAATTATATTTTCTCCATTCGCCTCTGACAAGATCAAGTTTAGCAAATCGCAGGTTAATCTTTTCCTGAAAGCCCCTGAGATACATTCTCAGGAACCTTATCGATTTGAAACCCTGAATATTCCCGACAACATTTTGATAATCATTTAATGGTATCCTGAATTGATACCAGTTCACTTCAGATTTTTCTCCATTGGCAAAAGTAATTGAAGCAGGCACAATATCAATAATATGGTTTTTCCCAATTTCAAGGTCCTGTGGTCTGAGACTAACATGATACTGATAGTAACTCTCAGACTCACTGAGAGTATTGTCACGGTTAATATCTTCAACATTAGGTAATGTAGAGCCTGTTGTCGGATATGATTCATTTGATTGCTCAGAGGTTGGAGAATTTCCTTCAAGTCCGTTATAGTTTTTATATCGTTCAAGAATACTCAGTCTTTCAGCATCATAATCACTTCCCCTGAAATAATGAAAATCATCGCTAGAAGGATCCTCTGAAATTTCAGTAAATTTTTCAGGATCAACTATTGTTTGCAGCGAATCAAGGTAATCCATAAAAAAACCGGATTCATCCTCATTCCTGAGCCCATCAAGTCCCACATCCTGATACCGTCGCGAATCAGGATCATTATCAAAAGCATTAACCAGTGACTGTGTAACAGGAACACGGCCCCAGATTGTTGTATCCACCAGAGTGGCAAGCGGAGTTGTTGGTAATCCGTTTTCAAAACTTTTTCGTGAATCTTTCAAAATATCTTCCGAAATATTACCAAGGTTGAAATATAACTCCCCACCTGAATGCCCTCCATTTTCCACGTACGGATCCATCAGCCAGAATTCAATAAACTGGATATTGGCAGCTTCAAAATCATTAGTAGGAACTTCTCTCATTATCCCACCCCATCGTGATCCGGGAGAATTAAGGTTACCATTGTTATTAATTCCTGAAGATACACCTGATGCTCCAAGGTCATAATTATAGGGCCCCTTTTCGTCAGGGTAAAATGCCAGGTTCAATACTGCCAAATTGGTTGGTATACCTGTAATGCTTTCTTTGTAGGGGAAAATCTCTTTTTCAAACACCTCTCTTACATAGTGACTTGATTGCAGATCGGGATTACTCTTTATATGGTTAGGAGTGATAGATGTGTTTCTTAAAAACAGGGGGTCAATTACATACCAGGCAAGTTTAGCCCTGTTGTACCCATATGCCAGATTATTATTCAATACTGCTTCGGGGAATAAAGCATTCTGTCCCTGCGGAGTACTTGCAAGCACCCATGCATTCATTGATTTTATATCAAGCGGTATCTCACTACCTTCAAAATCATCAATATATGAAATGCCCTGTTTTTCTATTGCCCGTGAATGACCCGGAATAAGGTGAGCAAACTCACCTGTAAAAGTAATGCTGGATGGAACTTTTGTTTCAAGAAAAGGGATTTTATCAATTACGCTTGTAAGAAATCGTGATTCGGTATGATAAGAGGTATTAACTCCCAAAATTGTATTGGATATCGGCTCATCACCAATACTAACCTTCTGGGTTAAAGGCCTTTCGGTAAGATTTAACATTGTTGCACCGATATTAAAATCTTCTGAAAAGCGATAATCCAAATGTGCCCCCAGTAAAGTTTTGGTTTGAATACTAAAAAGTTGATTACTCTCAAGCGAGACTCTTATGGGAGTTTGTGATTCCAAAAGTCCATCATTAATTATCTTCACTCTTCCAAGATTATAATCCACTGTATAATCCACATTTTCCTGTAATTGTATTCCGCCGGCAGTAACTTTTACCGACCCCTGGGGAACATTCAGGGCATTAAGCTGGATCTCTGAGCTTGAAGATGAAGAATAGGTGCCTGTAATTTTGAACTTATTCTTCTCTGCCATTTGTCTTGCTATTACCTGGGTTGAATCATACAGTTCTTCAAAAACATATTTATCAGCAATAGCATCGTCCCCTATCCGTTGCCGCAGATACTGCCCAAACGGCTCCAGGACAGGGAAAATAATCCTTCCTGATTCAGGCATAATGGTTATCCCGGCAATAAAATCAAATTTCCCATCGGGTGATGGTTCAAGTTGTGAATCCAGGTTATCAAGATTTAGAACATGCAATAAAATCTGGTCGCTTAACTTCCCTTCAGGAAGATAATTTATTGCATTACCTGTCTTATCGTCCTGGTACAGAACATTCAGTTCAAAGTCCTGCTTTTTTACCTGGTAGGCACCAAGGGCGTAAACATTTTTCATCATCAGATTCCATGTAGGCAGTCTGGGAGTTAAATTTGTTCCTTTTATCAATTTCAATATCAAAGAGTTAGGAGCTCCAACCTCTGCAGAAAATTCACCAACCCTGTAAACCTTGCCATTCAATGTATATTCGTATGCAACAGCCAGAACCTGGTCAGCATTAAGTGCTGTATTTACAGATATATACCCAAGTTGTTTGTTAAGTTTATATTCACGTGGGGTAAGTTTACGGGCATTTTCAATCTTCTCATAATCCTGTCCAATAGTAAATCCGGGGGATAAAGGTGCAAGTGTATTTGTTACCTGGTTAATATTTCTTATCTCCTGGTAATTATTCACCATTTCCTGGTAAATACCATTCAAATCATTATACGGATATGGTCCCGTCCCGGTTTGTGCGAATGCCGGGATTGTATTATAAATATTTTTTTGTGATTCAGCTATATCTAAAAACGCCACTATATTCCGTGAGTCTTCAAAATTATTTGATTTGTTTGTTACCCAAATTTCTATCCGCTCAATATTTACACCTGAGTTAATAACAGGCAGGTTTTTCATGGCAGTATTATAAGTATCCCGGAAATATTGAGATAGAAAAAAGTGTTTATTCGCTTCATATTCGTCAGAATTTACTTCAAACTCATTAAGTTGAGCCCCTCCCTTCACATCAATAACTGAAGTTTCCCCTTTTTGCTGTGAAAAGACATTAGTAATAGTAAGTTTTCCGAATTGAAACTCCGTCTTCAGACCGAATAAGCTTTGGCTGCCGGTAATAAGGGATCCTGAGAGTGGCAAAGTAACATTACCTGCCTCTATTTTCTTAATAATCTCATCCTCTTTACCTGAGTATTCAAGTTTGGTTTTATTCTCAAAATCAAAAGTAGCTTCCGTATTATAATTCACTCCCAATCGCATTTTATCGCCAATGGTGCCTGTCACATTCATTTGTATCTTTTCCTGGAAGTCAAAAGTAGCTACTTTCCTAAGCCGCTCGGAAAGGGATGGATTATCAATTCTTGAGATATTAACACCAAAAATCAGCTCTGCCGAGCCCTGTGGAATAACATTAATGGTATTGCTGCCAAACACCTTATCAATACCTTCAATTCCAAACTGGAGTTTTGGCAAAATTGATGAACGATAATCAGTACCTTCACCACTACTCCGTTCCTGCCAATATTTTCTTACTGATTGTTCAAATTTATATTTTTTATATTCCTCCAGGGTCATGTGAACAGGTGTACGGTAATTAAAATCACCGATTTTATCCTGAAGAATATATTCGTTTTTTTCAGGATCATAGGTTACCACTGAATTAATATTAGAGGGAAGTTTCAGGTACAATCCCGATTGTACTTCTCTAATATAAGGGTTACCTGAATAGTCATTAAACGGAAAACGAAGATCAACAATAGTAGTATCCTTCCGGGTTATGTCCTGTTGTAGTACTTCCGGGGAAAGGGAATACGGATTTTCCGGGTATAATAAATAAGTAGTCCTTGTAAGGGCCGGTGACAATCCTGACCAAAACATTACTATCCCTGCAATAATATATCTCAGAATTTTTTTCAAGTGCCACGGAAATATTATTAGAGCTTTACAATTTTTTCAATGCTTTCTTCACCAGCTCCTCAACTGTAATATCCCGTTCTTCCCTAAGAATCTTATCCAGTACTTTTCGGACAGAAGCTTTTGAGAATCCCAGCATTACTAAAGCAGATAACGATTCTTCTTTTAAAGTATTGCTTTCTTCTTTGAAAATATCACTTACATCGTCTGATTCTCCAACCTTTTCCTTAAGATCTACAACCACTCTTTGGGCTGATTTGGCTCCAATACCTTTAATACTTCTCAATAAATTTATATCTGCTTCCATAATTGCTTTACTGAGTTCGGAGGGAGAAAGTGACGAAAGCATTAACCGGGCTGTATTTGCCCCAATTCCAGACACTGATATCAGCATCCTGAAAATTTCCCGTTCATGCTTATCAGCAAATCCGAAAAAGAGCAGGGCGTCTTCCCTGACAATTTGATGGATAAGCAGTTTAACTTCATTCTTCCCGGAAATATTTGAAAAAGTATTAAGGGAAATATTGATTAAATAACCAATATCACCAGCTTCAACAACAGCATAAGTAGGACTTATCTCTTTTAATTTGCCCTGAATATACTCATACATAAATAGCAGTATTAATGAACAAGACTAAAATAATTACACCTCGTTTCTGCTCTGGGCATCCACACATGCTATAGCTGCCATATTAACGATCTCTTTTTCTGAACTCTCTAGCTGTAGGATATGAATGGATTTCCTGATTCCCATTAAAACAGGTCCGATAACCTGAGCATTCCCTATCTCCTGCATCATTTTGTATGCAATATTCCCTGAATTCAGGTCGGGGAAAATAATTGTATTGACATCTGTTTCTGCCAATTTACTGAATGGGAACTTGCTCTTCCTCAATTTTTTATTAAAAGCAAAGTTAGCTTGCATTTCTCCGTCAACGATCAAATCGGGATAATCACGGTGTAATATTTCCACTGCCTCACGAACCATTCCCGGACTTCCATACCTGAATGCTCCAAAGTTGGAATATGAAACGAGAGCGATCTTTGGCTCAATACCAAACTGCCTGACTTTTTCAGCTGTAATCAGAGTGGTATCAACCAATGTTTGTGCTGTTAGTTCAAAATTAATTGTTGTATCCGAAAAGAAAAATGTCTGCTTTTTTGTATTCACAATGTACATCCCTGCAATATGTTTCAATGCGCTGTCTGTTCCAACCAGTTGAATAGCAGGCCGGATTGTGTCAGCATATTTACTTGAAAAACCTGAAATGAAAGCATCAGCCTCACCACTTTCAACCATCATAACCCCAAAATAATTGCGGTTTTGAACACTTTCCAAAGCTTCATCGTATGTAATTCCTTTTCTTCGTCTTTTCTTAAATATCAACTCCGCAAATTTTTCTCTTCTTCCTGATTCCTCCAAAGACTGATAATCAATAACCGGGACATCATGCAGGTCAAGAGCATTTTCGTTAATAAGATCAGCGATTTTCTTTTTGTTTCCCAAAAGAATAGGCTTTGCAATACCTTCATGAACAACAGTCTGTACAGCTTTCAGTATCCTCGGGTTATCACCTTCAGCAAAGACTATTTGTTTTGGATCGTTACATGCCATATTCTGAATATTTCTAAGCAGGACATTTTCATAACCCAGGCGTTTATCAAGTTCCTGGCAATAAGCATCCCAGTCAGTTATCTTTTTCCTGGCAACACCTGTTTCAATAGCAGCTTTCGCCACTGCAGGAGCAACCCTGGATATCAGTCGTGGATCAAGCGGTTTTGGTATGATATATTCTTTTCCGAAAACTATACTTTTGACATCATACGCTTTGATAACCGTTTCCGGAACCGGTTCCTTAGCCAGTTCAGCAAGAGCATACGAAGCTGCTATTTTCATCTCTTTATTGATTATTGTAGCCCTAACATCAAGAGCTCCTCTGAAAATAAAGGGAAACCCAAGTACATTATTCACCTGGTTTGGATAATCTGAACGACCTGTAGCCATGATGATATCATCCCTGGCTTCAATAGCGTCTTCATAGGATATTTCAGGATCGGGATTAGCCATAGCAAAAACTATTGGTTTGGGAGCCATTGTTTTTACCATTTCTTTACTCATAACACCTCCAACTGATAATCCAAGAAAAACATCTGCATCTTTCACAGCTTCTTCAAGTGTGCTAATATCTCTATCCGTAACAAATTCCATTTTGTATTTATTCAGATCTTTCCTTTTTTTGTTCAGGACGCCTTTACTGTCAAGCATAACAATATTCTCTCTTTTTACTCCAAGTGCAATATAAAGCCTTGAACAAGATATTGCAGCTGCTCCTGCCCCGTTTATAACAATTTTTACATCTTCCATTTTCTTTCCAACCAGCTCAAGAGCGTTCATTAAGCCGGCTCCGGAAATAATTGCTGTGCCATGTTGATCATCATGAAAAACAGGAATGTCCAATTCTTCTATCAGTCTTTTTTCAATTTCAAAACACTCAGGAGCTTTAATATCTTCCAGGTTGATCCCTCCAAATGTAGGAGAAATTGCTTTCACAATATCGACAATCTTATCAATGTCTTTCTCATTTACCTCAATATCAAAAACATCCACATCAGAGAAAACTTTAAACAGTAATCCTTTCCCTTCCATAACAGGTTTACCTGCCAGGGCGCCAATATCACCAAGACCAAGAACAGCGGTCCCATTGGAAATTACAGCAACCAGGTTTCCCTTCATAGTATATTTGTAAGCTTCCTCAGGATTAGCTTCTATTTCCCTGCAAGGTTCAGCAACCCCGGGAGTATACGCCAGAGACAAATCTGTTTGTGTACTGTAAGATGTAGTCGGGATCACTTCAAGTTTTCCCGGTTTGCCTTTTGAATGATAATCAAGTGCTGTTTGACGTGTAATTTTAGCCATGATATTGGATTTTTTTGGATTTAATTTTTATACAAGAACAATTGAAACAAAATTACTAAAATATTATAGGTTGTTATTACCTATAAGGCTGTTATAAAATTATTAATTGTATGTTATTTAGCAGAACAGCAAAACTCATAGATTCCGGAGCATGCAATAAAAAACATAAATATTAAATTACTCCTGAGCAGATGTGTCCTCATAAGTATTTGACTCCAACGGGTTTGATGTAATTTCTGCATATGCTTTCCTGTTCTTATAAATATCACAAGCCAGGTACAATGCATTTCTGAAAGAGTCGGGTGAAGCAATTCCCTGCCCGGCAAGTTCATAAGCCGTACCATGAGCAGGTGCCGTGCGAATTATTGGAAGACCGGCTGTATAATTTACGCCTGCTCCAAGAACAAGAGCTTTAAAGGGAGCAAGACCCTGATCGTGGTACATAGCCAAAACAGCATCAAATTTTGAATAATTATCTGACCCAAAAAAACCATCCGCCGAGTAGGGGCCAAACGCGAGAATTTTCTCCTCTTTCGCTGCTTCAATAGCCGGTATTATAATTTCAATTTCTTCTGATCCTATTACTCCCTCATCGCCGGCATGTGGATTCAGACCCAATACGGCAATTCTCGGCTTATGAACCCCAAAATCCTGAATTAATGATTGTTCAAGAAGTTTTAGTTTATTAAGAATATTATCCTTTGTAATATGTTCAGGTATTTTTGCAACAGGTATATGAGTGGTAACAACACCTACTCTCAACATGTCACTTGCCATAATCATTAAAGCTTCCTTTTCTTCAAAAAAACTTTCAAGATATTCTGTATGTCCCGGAAAATTAAAATTATCCGACTGAATATTATTCTTATTTATGGGAGCTGTTACCAGAACATCAATTTTTTCATCTCTAAGATCGCTAACTGCCATTTCCATGCTTTTTAGTGATGCCTGCCCCGCTTCCCGGGTTGATTTTCCCAGCTCAACCCTTACAGAATCATCTAGAATATTAATAATATTTGGCCTTTTGAAATTTGCTTCTTCAGGTGATTTAATGTGGTTAAAACTAAAATTAGATACCTTGATTGCTTTCCGGTGATAGGCTGCCACTTTTGGAGATCCATACAGAATTGGGGTACACATTTCACTTATCCGATTATCCTCAAGTGTTTTAATAATAATCTCATAGCTAATACTGTTAATATCACCCTGGGTAATTCCAACTTTTATTTTATTGTGTTCCATAATACCGGTTCTTCTTACAAATTAACTCTGAAAGTTGAGGCTACTCCGAAAAGTCAAATTCGTGCATTCGTGGCTTCATATATTTTCGGAGTGGACTCAAAGTTAGTAATTCCAATTTATGATTATCCATCCTTATCAAAAAGATTTGGGAAATTGCGTATGAAATCAAACAATAACCTGACACCAATAGCAGTAGCCCCTTTACCCTGGTATGAATTTGCTTTTTTAAGGAAAGCTGAACCGGCTATATCAAGATGAATTAGCGGATAGCTGGTAAACTTTTCAAGGAATTTTCCTGCAGTTATTGCTCCTGCTTCACGTTCGGCAATATTCTTCAGATCAGCGATATTCGATTCCAGTAATTTATCAAATTCTTCCCAAAATGGAAATTCCACAATCCGCTCATGAACATGGTTCCCGCTATGAACAAGAGATTTCATGTATCTGCTTTCAGCATTTCCCATACCAACAATTCCAAACCTCCCAATTGCCAATGCTGCCGAACCTGTCAGAGTAGCAATATCAATTATCAGCTCAGGTTTGTATTTATCTGCATAACTTATTGCATCAGCCAAAATCAGCCTGCCTTCAGCATCAGTATTTAAAACCTCCACCGACATACCATTATACATAGTAATAACATCACCCGGAGCCACGGCATTTCCATCAGGACGGTTATCTGTAGCAGGTAATAAACCAATAACTTTTACCGGAATTTTTGACTGTGCAACTGCATACATCACTCCTGCAACAGCAGCAGCACCACTCATATCCGATTTCATATAATCCATACTGTTTTGGGTTGGCTTTAAACTCAAACCCCCTGTATCAAATACAACTCCTTTCCCAACCAAAACCAATGGATTTTTATTCACCGCATTATCAGGCATCCACTCCATTACAGTAAATGTAGGCGGATCAATACTCCCCCTGTTCACACCAAGTAAACCGCCCATTTTCAGTGATTCAATTTTCTTCTTATTAAAAACTTCAACTGATAAACCACCAGGAATTCCTAATTGTTTCACAGTTTCCGAAAATTGAACAGCATTCATGAATGATAAAGGTTCATTGATCATATCACGGACAAAATAAACTGCCTCATTTAGAGTTTTTAATACATCAATCTCTTGCTTATTCAGCTTATCTGATACTATCAGTATACTTTTTAATGGATGTTTTTTTTCTGTTTTATCGCCAAAATATTTTAGAAAACAGTAATTGCCCAACACTAATCCCTCAGCAAAAGCATAAAGCAGACCCGGTTCTTCTATTGCATCTACTAAAACAATTTCATTATGCTTATGCTGTTTAAGCAGTAAAGAATGTTTGCTACCTGCTCTTCTGCATTTTTCATACTGTTTGTCGAGATCGGTCTCTTTATCAATAACCTGTATGTAACTCCACTTACTATAAGAATTGATGGAAATTTGTTTTTCTCCATCTTTTATCTGTTCCGTAATATATTTAAGCTCCGACCTGGTAAAAGCGAAATGGCTGAGGTTGTTATCTTTACGAATAAGATATATCACAGATTTATTTCCGGGTATATCTTTTACTAGTGAATATTTTAAATCCATAAGTTAAATTTTTTATGAAAGCAAAATTAATAAAATTTTAAGTTCTTTAGGATAATGTGTAGTTGTAAAATTGGAATGTTGGAAGAATGGAAAAGAGGGAATAAAAGAATTGTGATGCAGTGATGCTGTAAAAAAATTAACCGTAAAGTTCGTAAAGAGTTCACGCAAAGTTCGTAAAAAGAGTTCACGCAAAGTTCGCAAAGGAGTCGCAAAGTTCGCTAAGGATATTTTAATATTAAGGTTCTTTCAACTAATATTTTTTCTTTGCGTACTTAGCCTGCCCCGTAAGGAAGAATGACTGTACTGGGGCGCATCCTTAGCGTACTTAGCGGTTAATTTTTTTAAACGACTCACAATTTTCAACCTTGAACTCTTAATTCTTCCTTTAAACTTTTAACTTTCAACTTTCAACTCTTTAGAGTGTGTCATTTATTTTCCGGATGATCCAAATTTTATATGTGATTTTTATTTTATTTTTGTTGTTCCTAATTATTAATCGGCGCAAATAAAAAAAATGAATTTCGAATCAATATATTCTAAAGCTCTTGACCTTAAGTTTATAACTCCGGAAGAAGGATTACATCTCTATAATGATGCTCCTTCCGATAAATTAATATTTATTGCCAATCAGATAAGACAGAAGTTGAATCCGGGAAACAAAGTAACATGGATCATTGACCGGAATGCAAATATTACAAACATATGTTATTCAAAATGTAAATTCTGTAACTTTTACCGGGAAAAAAATGACCCCGACAGTTATATTACAACAATTGATGAATACAAAGAAAAAATTGAATCACTTTTCAATCATGGTGGCAACCAACTACTTTTACAGGGGGGGCTTCATCCCCGGCAAGGTTTAGTATTTTATACCCGGTTATTTAGAACACTGAAAGAATTATACCCGAAATTAAAACTCCACGCATTAGGACCGCCGGAGATTGTCCATATAGCTAAAAAAGAGAAACTTCCATTCCGCAAAGTGCTTGAAGAACTTGTAAGTGCAGGACTTGATAGTCTGCCCGGAGCCGGAGCTGAAATTCTATGTGATAATATACGAAGAGAACTTTCTCCGTTAAAAGCAAATACCAGGGAATGGCTCGATGTAATGAGAGAGGCACACAAAATGAACCTGGTTACCTCTGCAACCATGATGTTCGGACATATCGAATCAAGGAAAGACCGCATTACTCACTTAAAAGTCTTGCGAGATATACAATCGGAAAAACCAGATGCCAGTCCCGGATTTATTGCATTCATCCCCTGGCCTTTCCAGGACCAGGGAACAGTTTTAAACAAAAAGTTCGGTATAAAAAACAGTATCACCTCCGAAGAATATATACGTACTATTGCATTAAGCAGAATATTTCTGCCTAACATTAAAAATATTCAGGCTTCATGGCTTACTGTTGGAAAATCAACCGGTCAGCTTTGCCTGCATGCCGGCGCAAATGATTTCGGTTCTATTATGATAGAAGAGAATGTGGTTTCCGCAGCCGGCGCTTCACATAAGTTTGATACTGAAGGAATCCAGGCAGCAATAAGGGAAGCCGGATTTATACCCCAGCTAAGAAACCAGGCATACGTGGAAGAAAGGGAATAGAGGGAGTAAAGGGAGTAAAGGGAATAGAAGGAATAGTAGGACTTTTAACTTTCAACTTTACAAATTTTCAACTATTTATGTTCCGTATTATTCTTGGATTTTAAGTGTATACAGGATTGTTTCAACCTGTCGCAGTAATTCTCTTTTTTTATCACCAGGAGCATATACAAAACCATCAACAGTTATTACTCTGTTAGCCACTTCATCAACAGTTGACAAACTGATAAACGGTCCTCCCATAAATCCATTCTCCAGTTTCCACAATCCACGTAGCTGAGCAAAATACCGGTTTCCGATCTCAAATTCTTTGAATTCAGGTTTTAACATTTCTTCTGTTGACATATATGTACCTTCCTGATGCCCGGGAACATATTTTCTTAAATAATAATTTCTCTTTTCAATAAGGTATTCGGGTGTAAAAGTATTTGTATCTGTATAAGGATAATGATAAATAAAAATACCCTGACTGAGTAATTGAGGTTCATTAGCCACCCAGGCAAAATCCACTTCATCAACATCCAGACTATATCCTTTAGGGATTGTCAAATGCAGATGATGGTTATTCTCAATGCTCTTTACAATATCCGGTACCATCAGCCCCTTGTAATAACCGGTCAACCGGGCACGTTCTTTTACGTTCAATCGTATAACAATTTCATGCCCGTTATGTTTAAGTAACTCAATTGCTGATGCATCATCAGGTGCATCTATATTAATTATTAACTGGGGATAAGCCCATTTGTTTTTCCGGATTGTAATTTTCGGTTCATTAATATCCTTAACTGTTTTGTAAAAGATAATATTTCTATGTGGTTGGTGTAATTTAGAAAAATTACCGGGTGATATATTTACCAGGTCGAAAATCGGTTCAGGCTGAGGAAGACCATACTGTTCATGGGCTAAAAGATCCCGGAAGGCCTGCCCCAGATCACCTTCCCATTTCTCCTTTTTGATAATCAATAATACTTCACCGGTTTTCCCCGATATTTTAGGTAAAAAAATTGCATCGCTTGTATTATCGTGTTTACAGGAAAACAGAAACGAAACAAGAATTATTATTAAACCGTTTTTAAAGTATTTCCGGGCTTTCATCTGTTTAAAATTTTTCGACATTAATATTCATAAAAAACCTGCCGGTATTCAATAAAAATTCCGGCAGGTATAACAACTATCTTTGAAAAGGAATGTTTTCAGTTTTTCTACTCAGCTTTCTCCTTTTCCTTATCCTCTTTTTCATCAGCACTATTATCCTTTGTTGCTTTCTTGAATTCTTTCATTCCCTGTCCTAAACCTCTCATCAGTTCAGGTATTTTTCTTCCGCCAAATAGAATAACAACAACAATGGCTATTATAATAATCTCAGGAGGACCTATAAAACCGGCAATAATTAATGATATCATGTTCTCTTTCTTTTTATTTTGAGTTATACAAATTTAAAATATTTTCATTATTAAACCTAATTCAAAGGTTTTTTGTTTATAATCATACAACACTGCCTCACGACACCCCTCTTCTCATTTTATCATTCACTCATTCACTCATTTATTTATTAAACAGTCTTATAATATCATTCCCATTAGCAAATAACAGGAGGGCAACAAGGAGTATCATACCTGTCATCTGGGCATATTCCATAAATTTGTCACCAGGTTTTCTGCCTGTTATCACTTCATACAAAAGAAACATTACATGACCGCCATCCAATGCAGGTATTGGTAAAATATTCATTATAGCAAGAATGATTGATAAAAATGCTGTAAGATTCCAAAAAGAATGCCAATCCCATACTCCGGGAAAGATACTTCCGATAGTGATAAAACCTCCAAGTGATTCATAGGCTTTGGTATCTTTGGAAAAGATAAGTCTAAACTGTTTCAAATAATCCTGCAAGGTTTTTACACCTTTTGCAATACCTGCAGGTATTGATTCAAAAAAGCCATATTTAATTTTTTTATATTCGAAAAATTCCTCAAAATTCCTTCTTATGCCTATCATCCCCTGGTTATTTACAATCACAGGGATATTCAAATTATCATCATTTCGTTTTATCTGCAATGAAACTTTTTCCCCTTTACTTTCACCCAGTCTCTTTTTAAATTCATCATAGTAATCACAAATTTCATTATTACAGTACAATATCTCATCACCTGTCTGTAATCCTGCTTTTTTAGCTGGTGATTCTTTGAGAAAACCCTCAACAATCAGGGGAGAAAATGGGATCCTTGCATCAATTCTTCCTTTCCCTTTTATAAGTAAAGGAATAAATTCTTTTGAGATGTTTATGTTAAGTATTCTGCCATCCCTTTCTATCTGTATCGTTTTTCTTTCATTTAAAACTATATCGGGAATAATTTGGTAAAATTTTTCAATTTCCTGGTTATCAACACTTAAAATTTTATCTCCATTCCTCAGTCCCATTTCAATACCAACTGAATCAACCAGTATCCCATATTTAACATTCTCAGTAGGCATGTACTCTTCACCCCATATAAAAAGCATCAGGATATAGATCATAATAGCCAGTAAAAAATTTACCATTACGCCACCCAGCATTATGATCAGTCGTTGCCATGAAGGTTTTGACCTGAATTCCCAGGGTTGGGGAGGTTTTTTCATTTGCTCCTTATCCATTGATTCATCTATCATCCCTGATATCTTAACATAACCGCCCAGTGGCACCCATCCTATTCCGTATTCTGTTTCTCCTTTTTTGAATTTCAATAATGAAAACCATGGATCGAAAAACAAATAGAACTTTTCTACACGGGTTTTAAACAGTCTGGCAAATATGAAATGTCCAAACTCATGCAGGATAACAAGTATTGATAAGCTTAAAAGGAACTGTGCTATTTTGACAAAAACTTCCATCCGGTTATGTTACTATTTAATTATCTATGAGTATTTTTTATGTGTTCTTCCGCAAGTCTGTAGCTTTCAAGATTTGTCTCCTCCATATCTTCAATTCCCGGTTTTTTAATAAATGAAATGGTGTTCATAACCTTTTCAATGATATCCGACATTTCCATAAACCCGACTTTTTCATGAAGAAATGCATCAACAACAGCCTCATTTGCAGCATTTAAAGCACAGGGAATATTGCCCCCCCTGTGCATTGCTTCGAAAGAGAGTGCAAGGTTACGAAATTTTTTTATATCTGCCTGTTCAAATGTCAGTTTTGGATAATCAGCAAAACTGAATCGGGGAAAGTCTGATTCCACTCTTTTGGGATAGCCAAGAGCATACAGAATAGGAAGTCTCATATCGGGCCTTCCCATTTGTGCTTTAATTGATCCGTCACAAAACTGAACAAGTGAATGGATCACTGATTGTGGATGAATTACAATCTCTATCTGTCCGGCATCAACACCAAAAAGCCACCTGGCTTCAATAGCTTCAAGTCCTTTATTCATCATTGTTGCGGAATCAATTGATATCTTTTCGCCCATATTCCAGTTAGGATGGTTTAATGCTTCTTTAACAGGGGCATTTTTCAAATCATCAATAGAATAATTTCTGAATGGTCCGCCGGAAGCAGTAAGATATATCTTTTCAATCTTATTATCTGCCTCACCTGCAAGACACTGAAAAATAGCAGAATGTTCGGAGTCAACCGGAATTATCCGCACCCCTTTTTCCTGAATCATCCGGACAATTAGCTCACCAGCTACAACAAGAGTCTCTTTATTAGCCAGAGCCAGATCTTTCCCCGCGTTAATAGCGCTAATAGTTGGTTTTAGTCCTGAATAACCAATCATAGCAGTTAATACTAAATCAACCGACTCCATTTGAACCACCTGACATATAGCATCTCTGCCTGCAAAAACCTTAACCGGATAATTTTTCAGGGCATCAGTAACATATTCATACTCAGATTCATTACCAATAACAACAGCATTAGGTTGAAATTCGACGGCCTGCTTTATTAACAAATCTGCATTTTTGTTTGCTGTTAAAACCTCAACAATGAATTCCTCTTGATGAGCAGCAACTACCTGAAGAGTCTGAGTCCCTATTGATCCTGTTGATCCTAATATGGCAATACCTTTTGGCATTTTACTGGTTACTGGTTACTTGTTACTGGGTGCTGGCCGCCGGTTACTTTTTCAAACATTTTTCAAATCTCAAAGACAAGGCATGCCTTGTCTCTTCAAACCTCAAACATTTTCATCTACTTACTACCTACTTTTTACTACTTACTTCTTTTCTCCTCTTCTCCTTTTCACCTTTTCCCTCTTCTTTGCGCCTCTGCGTCTCCGCGTCTCTGCGATTCATTCTTCCCTCTTTTTCAGAATATTATATATTGCTCGGGGTCAATGGGTGTGCCATTATGCCAGAGTTCAAAATGCAAATGTGTTCCGGAAGTATACAGCTCGCCTGAATTTCCTATAATTGAAATAGTTTCGCCTGCTTTAATAACAGTTCCGATATCTTTCAATAATTCTGCGTTATGTTTATAAACCGAAATAATATTATTGCCATGTTGAATTCCAATAACATACCCTGTCTCAAGTGTCCATCCTGCCATAATCACGGTCCCGTCAAGTACAGCTGACACAATTGTATTTGACTCGGCAACTATATCAGTCCCGAAATGATTATCAACAGGATTGAATTTGCTTGTTACCATTCCTTTCATAGGAGTAAAAAAATGCTGATTGATTATTTTGCTCCCTTTATTATTTTCTTCATACTCAAAAGTAGAAAGATTATACTGTTCCTCCTGTTCTATCTGGATACGTAACAGGGAATCTTCGGTAGATTTAATAAATGTTATATTCTCATAGCTCTTTGAAGTATCCTGCAAACTTTGAAAATCGACCGGTTCATTACCTGAAATAATAGCATTAATATTATTAAAATACTGGTCTCTTATATGAAGTTCATTTTCAAGCGAATCGAGCCTGTAAGCTGTCATAATAATATTTCTCCTCATATTTCCATCAGGATAACCCGGAATAAATTCCCTAAGGTTTGTAAAGGCTATCAAGGTGGTTGTCAGGGCTATAAGAGAAATTATAACAGCGCCAATCAGGGTAAAAGTGCCCAATTTCGTGAGTCTCGTCTGCCAGATCTCTTCAAAAGTATGGTCATTATAAATTGTTATCCTGAATCTATGTTTCCAGGAGCTTTTTTCTTTATTAAATGACATTATTCAAAATTTCTCAATAAACAGGTGCAAAGATACAAAGATATATGGTAAAGTATTACAGGCACACGGGATTATTCATAACTAATCAGTCGGCAGTCCACAGTCAGCAGTCAGCAAGAAAGAAAAGAACAATCAAACAATTATAACACAATGGTAACTGAATTTGGAAACTTAACTATATATATGTACCAAAAGTATAAATAATCCAGTCTTCAGATTGCCCGCCCGAACGTATCGTTCGGTACGGGCGGGCCGACTTAAAAAAATGCAGATAATATTTTGAGAAACAGAAATCATACTGTACATTTGCAGCGCAAAATATAGTGCGGGGTGGAGCAGTGGTAGCTCGTTGGGCTCATAACCCAAAGGTCGCAAGTTCGAGTCTTGCCCCCGCTACAACGAAAAAACCTTACACGACAGTGTCGGGGTTTTTTATTTACAGAAACGTCAAAAACTTGTTTTTGTAAGTGACTGTAAATAAAAAAACGGTTTGAGCGAAGCGAAAACAGGTTTTTCGGTGTTAAGCACCAATATTCAAGTCCGCGAATGCAATCTTGCCCCCGCTACAAAGAAAAA
>JAUXED010000116.1 GCA_030618105.1 Bacteroidota bacterium
TTCATACTGACTTTTATAGTCGTTAAAGCAGCATCTCCATCCTTACTGAACCAAAAACCCCAGGATCCGCAATCCGTTATTACAATTAAGGGTAAGGTGGTAAATGCTGAAACCAAAAACCCTCTGATCTTTGCTACTATTGCTGTTCAGGGAACAAATGTTGCTACGGTAACTAACCTTGACGGTGAATTTATGCTGAAAATTGCCTCCACTATTTCGAACCCAAGCATTGAAGTACTCCATATCGGGTATGAAAATAGTATTATACCTGTAAGTGATCTCAGGGATGGAGAAAGGAATAATACTATTGAACTGAAGCAGGCAACATTTCAGATCAAAGAAGTTGTGATCAAGGCAATCACACCCGAGGAGATAGTCAAACAAGTTATTGTGAGAGTGTCTGATAACTATGCAGGGGTTCCAAACCTGATGACCTCATTCTATCGTGAAACAATCAGGAAGAACAAGAATTATGTTTCTATAGCCGAAGCTGTTATTGAAATATTCAAGGCTCCTTACAACAATGCTTTCAGGAGTGATATGGCCAGGGTTTATAAGGGACGTAAGAATGTTAAAGTGACAAGGTTCGATACAGTACTCTTCAGGTTACAGGGTGGGCCAACTTCAACACTTCAACTTGATCTGATAAAGAATACCTATTCAATTCTTACTACTGAAGCGATGTGTTCATACGATTATAAACTGGCAAATATTGTTGTGATTGACGAAATGCCTCATTATGTAATCGAGTTCCATCAAAAGCCTGATATAGATATACCGCTATTTTATGGGCGCCTGTTTATTGAAATGGAGACATTTGCACTTACTGAAGCAGCATTCAGCATGAATCTTGAGGACAAAAATGAAGCTGCACAGATATTTATCAGGAAAAAACCTCTTGGAATGAAAGTTATTCCCATGATGGCCAGCTACAGGGTTAAATTCAGGGAGCAGGAAGGGAAATGGTATTTCACCTATGCCCGTGCAGAGGTAAAATTCAAGGTAAATTGGAAAAAGAAACTTTTCAATACCAACTATACAACAATGTCTGAAATTGCTGTAACCGACCGTACCGAAGAAGAGGTTATCAAGTTCGCTTCGCGTGAAAGACTAAAAAAAGGTGATATCTTTATACAACACTTAAGTGCGTTTGCTGATCCCGATTTCTGGGGCGATTACAACGTGATCGAACCCGACCAGAGCATTGAATCGGCTATACGTCGGCTTAACAGGAAACTGAAATTCAGCGATCGTAAGGTAGAATAACACCTTTATTATTAATGTATGGTAACTGACAGAGATATTATCGAGAGGATCAGGAAGGGGAACATAGGGCAGTTCGAGTCCCTTTTCAGATCCTCCTATGCATCTCTGGTTAATTACGCAAAAACAATTTTAAAAGATACCGATACATCTGAAGAAATTGTTCAGGACCTTTTTTATGTTCTTTGGAGAGACAGGAAAAAATTGAACATAACAACATCCCTTAAAGGATATCTTTTTAGGGCAGTATACAATAAAAGCATGCATTATATTGAACACCGGAAAGTTGTTCATAAACATGCAATAGAAACTAAAACCAGCATCAGTATCAATCCGGATGACCCCGCAGAGACACTAAAATATAAGGAATTACATGAGAAAATAGCTGTCATAATAGCAAAGTTGCCGGAACGGTGTGCTCGAATTTTTTGCATGAGCCGCTTTGAAGGCCTTAAATATGCCGAGATAGCTGACGAATTATCAATATCTATAAAAACGGTTGAAGCCAATATGGGTAAAGCATTAAAGGAATTTCGTAACGAACTATTGTGATAAATATGAAAAAAAAGAAAATATATAATGACAAGGAATGGCAGGAAATTGCTTCATGTCTTTCGGGCGAGAATGATAATGAAAGTGAAACTGTCAGGAGTTTCCTGGATGACAGAGGTCTGGAAATTAAAAATTATTGGAAAAACATGAAGAATTCACGAGGAGAAGAAAAAGTTAATGTTGACAAAGCCTGGGAGCATTTGTCAAACCGACTTAAAGAAGATAAACTTATCAGAAGTAAAAAAGAGGTTACATTTAAGCCCGCTTATCTGTTGAGGATTGCTGCTGCAGTTATTATAATAGCCACTCTTACATTTACCGGGAAATACATAATATCCAACCACTATCTTTCATTAAAGAGTGTTGTTGCCACCTCATCATTCGAAAAGAACAGGGTTATTGAACTTTCTGACGGCAGTTTTATCACTCTTAACAGAGACAGCAAGATTAGCTTCCCGGATAAATTTAACAGCAGGAGAAGAAAGGTTAAACTCACAGGAGAGGCTTTTTTTGAAATCAGCCCCGATTCTGACCGACCGTTTATTATTGATGCCAGAAACGGAAAAGTAACCGTGCTGGGAACATCATTTAATGTTATCACCGATAATGGTAAAAATGAAGTGGAAGTACTGGTAGCATCAGGCAGAGTAATGGTGGTAAGCGAAAACGGGGCCAGGTCCCTTACTCTTGAACCCGGCGAACTGGGAGTTATTAACAATAACACCTCCTCGAGTATGGTTAATACCGACATTAACTATCTTGCATGGAATACAGAGATACTAACTTACGAGGGGACCAGACTGGAGGATGTTTTCAGTGATCTTCAAAGAGTACACAATATCTCTGTTGAGGTTAACAATAACGATATCCTCAACCGGCAAATTACATCAGTATTTGATAACGAATCAGCCGAAACAATTATCAAGACAATCTGCCTGAGTTTTAACCTAAGGTTTGAGAAGAAAGATGGAATTTACTACCTTTTCAATTTATGATCATTTAATCCTGTAATGAATATAGGAAAAAATATACTGTCGAAAAAAACTTTTCAATTACTGGTGGTCATAACAATTTTACTGGCAGCCGGTAATTCATTTTTATGGAGCCAGGACAATGTTTTTGAGCAAAATATCTCAATTAAGATGAATGGTGCTAAAATCCAGACTGCCCTGGAAGCAATTTCGCAGAAAACAGGATATGTTTTTACCTACGATACTGATCTTGTAAAACCGGAAACTATAATATCTGTTGATGCAGAAGAAAAGCCGGTTAGAGAACTTCTGGATGAGATCTTCAACAATCGCAACTTTAGTTACTCTGTTATAGATAACCACCTGATAATTTATAAAGAGATCGATGAAACAACTCCAATAATCAGGGAGGAAGGCAAAACGCCTGTTTATATGATCACCGGCTCAATCAGAGAAACGGGAAGTGGCAACCCGCTTCCTTTTACAACAATCGGGATATATAAAAAAGGTGTGGGAACCATCTCAAATTATGACGGTAACTTCAGCCTTAAGATAACGCCTGCTTGCCTTAACGACTCAATTACTGTTTCATGTCTTGGCTTTAAAAACAGGATAATCCCTGTTAACCAGGCTATTGGTAATAATTATATTATTGAACTTAAACGTGATTATGTTCCAATTCCCGAAGTTATCATTCGCACTCGTGACCCCCTTGAATTGATACTTGGAATAAGGCGTCATATATCTGAGAACTACGGAGCCACCCCTGTAATTCTTACAGCTTTTTACAGAGAATCTATTAGTAAAAGGAATAAACTGCAACTATACTCAGAGGCTGTTATTAATATATACAAGAGCGCATATGTAAGAACATTAAAAACCGACCAGCTGTCTGTATTCAAAAGCCGTAAGATGGAGAATATCAATATCCGTGATACCCTTTTAGTTAAATTGCAGTCCGGACTCGATGCATGTCTCGCTCTCGACGGGATCAAAAACAGGTTTGATTTTATCAATGCGGCAAATGTAAACGACTACAATTACCGTATGACCGATATTATTAATATCGATAATGAAGTGGCGTATGTTATTGATTTCGAGCAAGTAGACGAGATAGTTGATCTGCCTCTTTTCCAAGGTTCAATTTTTATCAATACATATAATTACGGCGTACACTCAGCAGAATTTGAGGTTAACCCCGATTATATAGATAAGCTTGACCGTATTTATGTACGAAAAAATACAAAAGGATATACCGTTAAACCCCTGCGAATAAAATATAAGATTGATTACCGTTACGTAAACAACAGGTTTTACCTGAACCATGTAAGGGGAGATCTTGAATTCAATGTCCGAAAAAAGAGGAAGCTTTTTGGTAGCAACTATTATGTCTCTTTTGAGATGGTAGTTACTAAAATCGATTCGGTTAATGTAGCCCGTTTCAAAAAAGATAAGATATCTCCTTCGCACCTGATACTATCAGAGACAATAAACGATTATGATCCTGATTTCTGGGGTACCGATAACTATATGAAACCCGAAGACAACATCAAAGAATCACTTAACAGGATCTTCACCCGCCTTGGCAGGTATGTTAAGCATCAATAACCGATTTATCAACTATCACTATTTTTCTCCAAATGTTTTTTGCTTACGAGGTAATATAAAAACTCTTTGATCTTATTCATACCCCTTTCCGCGGGATATTGTTTTATTGAAGAAAAAGATGTTTTGTTTTATCCACACCAAACCACTTGGCGTATCCTAAAATTATGTTTTTCCCATAATTCAACTTCTAAATTACTTTCATAAAATTCAAGTTCTGCATCCATATCAATTGATTCTTTGTTATCCACAAATTCTCTCCTTATCGGTTTATTGAACCCTATATGTTGTAAGGCGTTTTTATTAACAGGTATTTCTCATTAATATGGACTTGCTTGCTTTTGATTTTCCAACAACTTAGCTGGATTGGCATCAATACCCCAACTTGGATGAAAATTGATGCAATCGACGTGAATCTTCCATGAACCATCAGCCTGCCTTTTTAAGCCGTCCAGCCATTTTATATCGGTTTGAATTACAGGACCACTTTCCATAGGTGTTGACGAAAATGTGACGGTTCCGAAAGCAAATGCAACGTCGCCGGATACCTGCACTTCTGCCTTGCCAATCATGACCATCTTGTTGTTGAACTGATCGAATAACCCCTTGAAATGTTCCCGTATTCTCTCTTTCCCGACAATGGCCGGGGTGCCTGGTTCCATCCGTGTTGCGTCATCTGCCCACAAGGAGATGAAAAGATCCAGATCGCCAGTATTAACATAGTGTACATATTGATCGTATTGCTCTGTTATCATGGCGATATCGGCTTCAACATCTGCATCCTTATTATTTTGAGCACAACCGAATATAATGGCAAACAGAAATAAGAAAACCGGAAAATTTAATTTTAGTTTTTTCATCTTAACCCCCTGTTATTTAAGTTAATAATTGAAATATTACTTTATATCATAAAATCGCATTCTGATGCTACAAATTACAAAAAAATATTTAAATATCAACTTACTACACACCAGCAACCAATCCGCCAGTTAACGGAGAGTTTCTCAACCGCTAAAGCTTTATGCGAACGCGGTCAGCGAAGCTAATTGCTTTTAAAGCATGTACAAAGGAAGATATTTCATAAAAATTTGTAATTTTGCCTTGAGTATCAAATTATTGGATTGATTACAGAGCTGTAATAAGATCACTGTTAATTTTATTGGCAATGGAAAATCAACCATCAATGGGAGATCAATTTCTTACGATTATCAATCAGATTATAGATGATAATATTGATAATGAGAATTTTTCTGTTGAGGATCTGGCTCAAAAAGTAGGATTAAGCCGATCGATGTTACATAGAAAACTCAAAAAGCTAACTGGTAAATCTGCCAGTAATCACATTACCGAATTAAGATTAAAACATGCCAAAAACCTTTTAGAAAATGATGTGGCAACAGTTTCTGAAATTGCTTTTCGGGTAGGTTTCAGCGATCCTAGTTACTTTAATAAAGTTTTTAAAAACCACTTTAATGTATCACCTGGCAAAGTCAGAAAAAAACTTACAGTTAATCTGAATCATATATCAACAGACAAGAAACCGAAAATTCCAAGTTTATCCAATTCAAAGGTTTATAGATTATTTGTAAAGGCTGTGGTTTTCCTATTAATAATCATTACAGGTGGTGGAGTATATTATCTTTTCGGAGTAATGAGGTCTTCTAAAATGTCAGTTGCAGTTCTGCCTTTTCATAATTTAACCGGACAGCCTGAGAATGCTTATTTCGTTGATGGTATCCATGATGCTCTTATTGGTGAGTTAGGCCAGATTGAGTCACTTCGGGTGATTTCCAGAACATCTACACTTCGTTATCGCAATAGTGATATGTTATTAAAAAATATAGCCAATGAGTTGGGAGTAAATACTATTGTTGAAGGATCGGTTATAGGTGCAGAAGATAGTCTTAAGATTTTAATTCAACTAATAGATGTATTTCCGAAAGAACGTCATATTATG
>JAUXED010000097.1 GCA_030618105.1 Bacteroidota bacterium
TAATAAATTCATCAACACCTTTCTTTTTTATTATTTTCAAGTTTTTTATATGTGCTTTTCCGTGATTTACTTCTAAAAATTTAAGTTTATCACAAGTCTCAAATTCATTACATTCCCAACAGCCGAGAATTTGTTTCTTTTGAACGCATCTTTTAATCTTACAACTTGGATTTCCACCACCATTTCTGCAACTTTTTCCGCATCTCAACTTTACCATTGCTCCCAAAACTTCATAGCAATCAGGATACTTTTCAAATGTTTTAAAAAATGAATATGAAGACAACAATTCTGCTGTTTTGTCAAAACGATATGTTCTCAATTCTTTTCTTAAATCTCTTGCTAAATTGGCAATTATCCCTTTACGATTTGGACAATCAGCACAATATAGACCACAGTATGCAATGTTTTCAATGTTTAGACTATTCATATGTTATTACTTTAAATTTTGAATATAGAAAGCCTAATAAAGCACCAAAAATAACTAAACTAATAAAAGTGTTAAATAATTGTATTAAAATTAAAGGTGTCGGATAATTAATAACCATCCATTGATTAAATGCTTCTGGAACAGATTTTATAAAGCCAATAATAATCCCAAAATATAATCCTTTAATCCATCCTTTTCCAGGCAAACTCGAATAGAACAGTTTATACAAAAATATCCAAATAATCATTAGGAATATGCCGAAAACCATTGTCAGTATTATCCAATTCTCTAATCCACCTAAAAAATCAAATGATTTAATTGAAGGATGTCCTTCAAATTGTTTGTTAATGTTAGCGACAACAGGGTTCATATAAAGCATATTTCCAATTATCATTTGTAAAATAATCAGAATAGTTCCCCATATTACTGCTTTCTTTGTGTTAATTTTCATTTTCATTTTCTTTTTCTTTATTTTTTACATTAGTCTAATAATTTTAAAATCGTTTTCTGTTCATTGTTGCTTAACTTTTTCATTCCATCTTTAATTATCCGCTTTGTGTCTTTGTTTGGATTTGTTTTCGTCCATTTTATTAAAAACTTTGCTACTTCATCAGGATTTTTCTTTGTGATTTCTCTTAAAATCCATGAAACTGCCTTTTTAACATCTGGCTCGTATTCTTTCATTACAGAATTAAGAATTTCAAAAACTTTATCTGTTATCTTAATTCTTTTATATCCCAGTAAAGTAACAATTCCAAAACGCCTAATCCATTTATTTTTATCTTTGATCCATTTTTCTGAAAGTGGCAAAACAAGTTGAGTGTTAGAATAAACTATTGGTGTCACTCCATACATTGCAAGACAATCACAGACTGACCAGTTATCAATATCGGGCAATGCGGAAGAAATAAAATCTAAACAAAGTTTCGGGTTTTTTGGACTAAACTTTTCTATGCTTTTTCCTGCTATTTGTTTTACTTCATAAGACCCTTCATTCCAAATAGTTTTTAGTAATATTTCTGCTTTTGTTGGTTCTTTTTTTATAAAACTGCTGATTTCTGAAGCCATTATCCACAAAACGGGTTTAGGAACTCCGTAAAATTGTCCTGTATCAGGAATAATTCTCTGATAATTTTTTGTTGCGTCTTTATCCACACATGATTTAAGAAGTTCTTGTAAATTTTTTGTAAGCTCGTTTGGATTATCCACTTTTTCAAGAAGTTTCCGTGTCTTTTCCTGGATTTGTGATTTGTCCATACTCATAATCTTTATTCAAATTACGCCCAACGGTTTGAATATGGGGCGTTTGGCATTCCAACGCTCCAATTCTTCAATTTACTACTATGTTTATTTATTGCTATAATCTTCATTTTTAGTTCTATCTGCTAAATGACCTATATTTTTTGTTGTACTCCGTTAATTCTCTACTCTTTTATAAAAACTCCATGATATATTTCTCTGTTTTCAGAAATAATTAATTCGATATAATAAACACCACTGACTAAACTTTCGGTTTGTAGTATTATTTGTGTTTTGTCTTTTGAAATGGGTACGTTAACTATTCTACCAATGGAATTAAAAAGTGTTAATTTATAAGAACCCGAATTATTATCAAGTTTAATGATCAAATTATTACTGCAAGGATTTGGAAATAATTCTAATCGTTCTGCTGAATGTATGGTTTCCTTTATTGATAGTGGTGCATTAGAAGTTGCATAACCTATTTCATAAAAATAAGCACTAATATTTGGTGGTAGGCTACTGGTATCAATTCCTGTATACCACATTTGATATTGATTAATAGTGGAATTATAAATAACACATCCGTAGGAAGCATCTTCATCATCCCATTCACCAAAACTACCTGTTTCCAAAACTGGGGAAGATACAGGTCTTGTCCAATTTATTCCATCATTTGAGATTGCATATCCCATTTTAAAATTTTCATTAGCCCAAGAGTTGAGTCCTGCATAAAACATATGATATTGACCACCTTTTCTAATAACGTGTGGGTCTGCTAAGGATGCCTGATCCCAATTGGGTGAATCATAAGAAGTAAAGATTGGATTACTTGGGTGTTTATTCCAGTTGATGCCATCAAGTGACCATGCGTAACCGATATTACCAGTAAAATCCGAAAGAGATCCGTCACCAGTGAGATCAACAGATGCATACCACATTCTTAAAGTGTCATTATGAAAAAGTACAGATGGCCCTTCTAAGTAAGCATTTTCCCAACTTGTACTTATCCCTGTTTGAAGTATTGGATTAGAACTACTTTTTGTCCAGTTTATCAAGTCTGGTGAATATGCATATCCAATATCGTATACACCGGAAATAGAATTCTGGCCAGCATACCACATTTTATATCTCTCGTTTGCAATAGCACCAGTGTCCACAATGACAGTTGAAGTTTCAACCCCTAAATCGTCCCAGTAGCCATCCGATTTATCTAAGACAGGATTATTTGTGTATTGCGTCCAATTAATTCCATCTAATGACCATGCATATCCAATTCGTTGATGAACCGTTGTGTCAAGAGCACTTAACCAACCCACACCTGTGTACCACATTCGTAAAGTGTCATTATACTCAAGCACATGAGGGTCGCTAACAGCAATTGCATCCCAGGCTCCAAAGACTGGTGTCCTTGAAAGGACCGGATTTGTAGGATGCTTAATAAAATTTGACTGACAAATTGCCATTTTTACTATGAATAATAATGCTATAAGTAATTGTATTTTCCTCATGTTTTTTTATTTTTCTTATCAAATGTACATTGCCAATATAAATATGGGAATATTGGAATAATGGATTCTATTGATTCATTAATGTCTGGTAAATTTATGTAAAATCCAATAAATTCTGCACGAAAAGTTCTAAGAATTCCCCCTTTATTTTTGTAAAAAAGTGCAATTCTAAAACCATAAGAAATCTGTTGTTTTCTCGGAATATTATCTAAATAAACAAATGTAGTTCCATAAGAACCTGTTGCGTGTAGACTAATCCAAGGTTTCATCCTATAATCTATGCTTAAATTAAGATCAGGTGTAAATGACTTTGGATAAAACTTTTCTATAAGATTTAATGAATCGTTGTTGCTGAAATACAAATTTTCTACATAGGTCGCCCCAATTGATAAGTGAGTGTATAGTTTTGGATTAATTTTCCAACTAAAATTCAAATGGTTATACCAACTGTTTCCTTTTCTACTTACAATTGCATTACCACGCCCAACTCGGTAAAGGCAATGTGAATGGTGATTAATTGTAAACAAATTCTCCCTTTTTTAGTGTATAGGCTGTAAATCCATCAGCAGGATGCAAAAACGTTTCAGTTTGAAGTCCTTTTAGCGTATCCGATTGTCCAAAAACAAATGTGGGGAATAAAAACAAAGTGATTATATGTAATATTCGGTTTTTCATAATGGAGTACAACGGGAGTCTGTGCAAAAACTCAATATACGTATAAATATAAGTCCTTAGGATTAAATAGAAAGGGTTTAACGGTATAAGAATTTTTCATCTTGCCGGGAATGAGTTTTACATTTTTTTCTAAAAAGCGTCCAAATCGTCTTAAAATAAGCCGTATTTTGATGAGAAATACAGCTAAACAACACTTTTTCAATGCCTTAATGAATTCCTCCATGCCAATTACAGAAATACATCGGCTCAAGTTGTACCCGATAAAAAACTGTGCACTGCTAATTGCTAAAACCTGTGTATTGCTAATTGCTAAAACTTGTGCATTGTTATTTTCCGTTTACATTTATCAGTCGTATTAATGGTTTGAGATGTTTTTTCTTCTCTTTTTATTTGTCCTTATTTAGTTTTTTTCAGGTCAGGGAGTTTTGAAAAGTTAGGCGAAGTCGGTCTCTTATCCTCCGAGAAATACGCTAAGGATAAACGTAAATATCCAGCAAGACATCGAGAGCATGCCAATCCACTTCATTGTACTATAAGTCATATCAAAATCCGGAGTCCCTATTTGGCGGAAGTAGTGCGGGAATAATAGAAAATGGATAATGAAAGCGTCTACGACAATTATGGCCACAAACAGATGTTTGACTGCTAAAACAATATTATAACCATTGTTGTAGCCAACTGTCAGAGCAATACCACTTATGATTAAGAGCACAAGACCAGTCCATGTTGCAATGCAAATTCGTCGAGCAATCCGCCCCCGGTGCAATCGCTTCTCATCGGTTCTTACATAAAGCATGATTGCACACGAGACGGCAGCACCACCGAACCCGAGCACCACACCAATTACATGCAAAATTTCAAAAATCAACATTATTTCCTCCCTCCTTTTTTGTCTTGAAATTCAAAGTTAAAAATATAATTTATTCAATTATTTTCTTTTATTAATCTCAAACCATTTTATTTGTCAGTATTTTTATTGTTGCCTTTGTTACCGCCTTGCCCCTAACCGATGGTGGTATGTTTTAGTTGCCGATTTCGGAGCACTTCACTTTCAAGTTACGATGAACTTTATGCGAACTACACCCTTTGAATTTACTACTATTTCGGCAATTAAATATACCACGTGTTAACCTGTGTTAATTTTTCACTAATTTATTAAGTTTGATTAGTTTATTTTCTTTGTCTTTTATTAATATAATATAAATTCCTTTATTTAATTCGGAAATATCTGTTTTCTTAGTTTCTGATGTTAAAATAATTTTACCTGTTATATCATAAATTTCCATAATAAATAAAATATTACTTTTAACTGTTATAATATCTTTTGCAGGATTTGGATATATAGTAATATTATTGTTATTAATTAATTCAATAACGCCTGTTGTTCCAATAGTTACTTCAAGTAAGACTGTATCACTTTTGCAAGCATATTGATTTTCTGCAACAACATAAATATATCCAATTCCGAGTGTACCCCATTGAATTTCTGTTGTATCGTTAGAAATTTGATTTGTAATTGTTCCGTTTGTAATATTCCATAAATATGTTAGTGATGTATCATTCGGAACGGTATATATTTCTATTTGGTTTTCTAAAACAGTATTTTGTCCTGATATTGCAAATAGGTTAGGTAATGGATTTACAATTAAATTTAAAATATAAATACTATCACAAGCATCAGTTGTAGCATAATTAACTAAATATGTTCCTGCACTTGTATAGCTATTGCCTTGCCACGTATAAGTTTCACTGTTACATATTGTATCATTTTTTATGTAAGTATAAGTTGGATTTACTATTAAATTTAGCTCATATATACTATCACAGCCGTTAATTGTATTATAATTAGCAATATATGTTCCTGCAGTTGTGTAGTTGTTTCCCTGCCATGTATATGTTTCACCTGTACATATTGTATCATTTTTTGTGTAAGCATAAACAGAATTTACGGTCAAATCTGTAACAATTATACTATCGCTTCCGCAAACAGTAGTTAATGTGTCTTGATAAGTTCCTGATGTATGTTGATATTCTCCTTCTATAAATACACTGTCACCATTACAAATATTAATATCTTGATTTGTTATTTTTTTAGGGCAAACTTCAATTAATGCAGTATAATATGGAGAACTTCCGTTTATACTATCAAAATCAAATTTTTTAATTAAAGTATCTGTAACAAAGTCATATTCAAACAATACACCAAGATTATTAGCTCCTCCATTTTTTGTCATACCATATAATTTTCCGTTTGAAGATTCCATTACACTACCATGTGGATAACTTCCATTAATAGTATCATTAAAATCTACTTTTTTTGCAAAATTATTGCCAGATGGATCATATTCAAATAATACACCATAATTATTTGTTCCTCCCCATCTTGTTATACCATATAAATTTCCATTTGACGCTTCTATTAAACTACCATGTGGACAACTACCATTATTTCCATCGAAATCTACTTTTTTCAAATAAAAATCTGTTGAAGTATTAAAATAAAATATTACACCTTTACTATTATTCCCACCTGAAGGTGTCATACCATATAGCTTTCCATTACTTGCTTCTATCAAATTACCACAAGGATATATTCCGTCATTAACAACAAAACTTTTCTTATTTGTATGATACCATCCATCAAGTTCAAATAGTTCTCCACGACCATATCCTGCACCTTCGCTTGTCATACCATACAACTTTCCGTTTGATGCTTCTGTTAAATCACCGTAAGGATACTTACCTACGGTAGTACTTGGATTAAAATGGTATTCTATTGAATAATTATTACTGCTAATAATATATTTGAATATTACTCCACTATAGTCTCCTCCGCCCAATTTTGTCATACCATATAACCCTCCGTTTGATACCTGTATTAAACTTCCATAAGGATTTGCACCATCATTTGTATTAAAATCAAATAATTTTATTAAAGTATCAGTAATGGGGTCGTATTCAAATATTATTCCCTTATTATTTGCTCCTCCTTTGTTTGTCATACCATACAATTTTTCGTTTGAAGCATACAATAAACTTCCATACGGATTACTTCCGTTAACTCCATCAAAATCAAACATTTTTATTAAAGTATTTGTACCTTGTATATATTTGAATATTATACCCATATCATTTGCCCCGCCTTGTGATGTCATACCCCATAATTCTGTTTGGGCATAAATGCTGTTAAAAAAACTGCTTACTGTAAACAATATTGTAAAAAGTAAAATTTTCATTTTTTTTAGTTTTAAATTAATAATTTATTGTTACTTCAATATTATGTCTTTAATGCAGGTTAACGACGTTCAATGTAAGAATAGTAGCCGATTGCGGGTTTCATTCCTGTCAAGTTACAAGAAAGTTGAAGCGGGCTACAAAGCCTCAAAAAACCTACTATCCCGGCTATTATTTTTACATATTGTTGTGCAGCGTAGTTTATCCATTATTTATGGATAACACTTTTGATAGGCCGATCTGTATTTCGTTCATCATTATCTCAAAAGTGTTGCCTAATCTTTTTACAAATCTTTCTTGGGATACTGACCTTACCTGAAAGCAATCAGCAGAAGAATCCTTTGTCAATCCATTTTTTGAATTAGACTCAATTTTAATCATCCAGGGAGCTATGTCATATCTGACTTTCCAATCAGTAATCGGTACAATCACTTTAAGAGGTAACTTACCTAATGAATCATCGCTTACAATTATTGCAGGACGTGTCTTTTTAATTTCAACTCCTATGGTCGGGTCTAAATTTATTAACCAAATTTCACCTTGTTTCATAAAAGTCTTCAAAATCGAGGTTTGTAAATGCTGTCAATTCTTTATCTGATTTGTAGTCAGTATATAAAGTATCAGCAGCTTTTTTCATTTGGTTTGGATCCTCTTGCTTTCGTAACGAGTGAATGGTCTTTTCAATTATGTAGATCCTTTTTTGAATCGGCAATCGTTTAATCTCTTTTATTATCTCATTTGTTCTCATGTCTATTCATTTAAGTCTACAAGATACAAAATAATCAGCATTTCCTAATATTTTGCAAAGGGATTATCCGGAGCAATGGTTACTATGCTGCACAACGTGAGTCTGTGCAAAAACTCAATTTACGTATAAATATAAGTCCTTAGGATTAAATAGAAAGGGTTTAACGGTATAAAAATTTTTCATCTTGCCGGGAAGGAGTTTTACATTTTTTTCTAAAAAGTGTCCAAATCGTCTTAAAATAAGCCGTATTTTAATGAAAAATACAGCTAAACAGCACTCCTTCAACGCCTTGATGAATTCTTCCATGCCAATTACAGAAATACAGCGGCTTAAGTTGTACCCGATAAACATCAGGCCAACTTCTCCTAAAACATTTTCCTTTCCCCTGACGAGTGTATGGGTGAATCCCCGCTGTCGTTTCAG
>JAUXED010000039.1 GCA_030618105.1 Bacteroidota bacterium
GTTCCTGGCCGGTAATAATAAGATGCTGAAAACGGACGAAAAACTTAAACAATGGCTTTGGTTATGTGTTTCCGTAGCTAATGCATTGCAACTTTATTCTCAAATTGGGTTTATAGATATATAATATAGAACATAGCCTATTAATAACGTTATTAATAACGTAATTAAATTTATTTATTGCTATAGTTTCATGATTTTAGAAAAATAATTCTACGCTTTTGCTATTTTGGAAAATAATTTCTAAAAAACTTATTAATTTGGAAAATTGTAACGCATTTCTTGAACATACAGAAGGGAAATTTAATATAGTTGAAAGAGAATAGCCTAAAACACAAAATAATTCAAAATTTATTTTGTTATTTCGAAAATAATTTATTTCTTTGTACTCATAAACGAAATTAGTCAAAAAGATCAAAAATATTAGATATGGCATAACTAATCAGTCGGCAGTCCACAGTCAACAGTCGGCAAGAAAGTATATAACAATCAAACAATTATTACACACTATTACTTAATTATATTCCCGATAAATCGGGACTGAAAAGTATAAATAGCCCGGGCTTTAGATTGCCGACTGCAGACTGAAGATTGCAGACTTAAAAAGGCAAAGTAAAGTGAATTAACCATTTTGGGCATTCCAAACTTAAGACACTGAATAGTTACAATATGGCACTAGACGATACCAGAAAAAAAATATTAAGCGTTGCTAATAAATTGTTTAGCAGGTTTGGGTTTCATAAAACCTCGATGGATGAAATTGCTAAAATAGCCAGAAAAGCTAAAGGCTCTTTATATTATCATTTTGCGAACAAAGAGGAACTTTTTACAGAGGTTGTATCAAAAGAAATAGTTAATCTAAAAAATCAGTTGTTAATTATTGTTAATAATACTGATTTAAATGCTTCCGAAAAAATAAAAAAATATTTGATTAAAAGGATGGAGGTTTTACATGATGCTGCAAACTATCATGAAACTTTGAAAGCAGATTTTTTTGAGCACTTTGATTTTATTGATGATTTAAGAAATGAATTAGACGAATGGGAAAAAGCAAACCTAAAAAATGTAATATTACAAGGTGTTGATAAAGGGGAATTTGCAGCAGTTGACGATATTGAAGTTTTATTAGACGTATTTATTATGGTATTAAAAGGACTTGAGACACCTTTCTTTTTGCAAAATAAATATGAGAAATATTCTCCTTATTCTGAAAGTTTGATGGTAATACTTACTAAAGGATTAGCTTCATAATTTTTTTGTATAACCGACTGGAAAACAAGAATAAGGTAAAACAACTGTAGTCAAATTATGAACTCAGATAACACAAAAGAAATAGATATTATATTAAAAAGTTATAAACATGAGTAAAATAAGGAAATCTTCAAAACCAAGTTTATTTAATAATATCTTTTTAAGAAAATATCATATTGCGATACCCAAAATGAAAAAACGAGAGAACTTAATAAAATATAAGAATAAATTTAAGGATAAAGTTATTATCGTTACGGGTGCATCTTCAGGAATAGGCAGAGCCTGTGCTTTTGAATTTGCAAACAATAATGCAAAGATTATTCTTGCATCAAGAAGAGAAGAGGAGTTAATTAAATTAGAAAATAAAATAAAAGAGAAAGGAGGGCAGGCATCTTCTATTGTTACTGATGTCAGAAAAATTGATGATTGTCAAAATCTTATAAATAAAACAGTTGAAAAATACGGGAAAATTGATATACTAATCAATAATGCAGGTATTTCAATGAGAGCTAGTTTTGAAGAGCTGGATTTATCTGTTATTAAAGATTTAATGGATACAAATTTTTATGGTGCAGTTTACTGTACGAAATTTGCATTACCTTATTTGTTGAAACAAAAAGGAACTGTAATTGGTATTTCTTCAATTTCAGGCCTTACTCCACTTCCTGGCAGAACAGGATATTGTGCATCAAAATATGCTATGGATGGCTTTTTAAACACTTTACGCCTGGAAAATAAAAAAAGAGGTCTTAATGTTTTAGTTGTACATCCCGGTTTTACAAGTTCAAATATCAGGAATATAGCACTTAATAAAAACGGAAAACCTCAAAAAGAAACACCCAGGAATGAGGAAGAAATGATGTCAGCCGAAAGAGTAGCACAAATTATTACAAAAGCAACATTAAAAAGAGAACGCGATTTAATTTTAACTCCACAAGGCAGGCTTGTAGTTTGGTTACATAAAAATTTCCCGGGCATAACCGACAGGATAATTTTACATGAAATGGCAAAAGAGCCGGATTCGCCATTTTAACCTGCCCCGATTTAGAAAATGTCGGTGTTTCAGTTTTCTGAAACCCTTACATTTACTTAATCGTCAGAATAATTCATCAAAGTTTATGAACCGGAACGCCTGCCGGCCGGACAGGCAGGAAGTGGAGCTCACCGGAGGTAATTATTCGGGTTAAAACTTAAAAAATATATATGAACACTGTAATATGAAAACAATTTCCGGATATATTTTGGTTAATCTGCTGGGATGGAAAATAAATAGCGGGTTTCCTGATGTAAAAAAGAGCATTATTATTTTTGCACCACATACAAGTTATTGGGATGGTTTATATGGTAAACTGTATTTTATGAATGCAGAAATTAATTATAAGTTTTTATCAAAAAAGGAATTTTTCAAATTTCCAATGAAATACTTTTTTAAAGCTTTTGGCTCAATACCGGTATATAAAAACAAGGAGTATATTAATCAGATTGCCGAATTATTTAGTAATAATAAAGAGCTACATATAATATTATCACCTGAAGGTCAATTAGCTAAAACAAGGCATTGGAGAAAGGGGTTTTATTATATAGCAAAAAAAGCAAACGTCCCAATTGTAGTGGGTTATATAGATTACAAGAAAAAAGAATTAGGCATCAAAAGTGTTATTACAGAAATAACGAATGTAAATACAACAATGACTGAAATTATTAAAATGTATAAGGATGTAAATGCAAAATATCCTGAGAATTTTGCTACAGATAAAAGATTCAATTGAATTTTTTTATTCGCAAATTGACTGAAAAACAGTAAAAGAACAAATAAATTAAAAATTACATAAAAAAAACAAGCATGAATAAACTAGCAGAAGGAATAATAAAATTTAGATGGCTGATAATTATTGTTGTACTGGGATTAACTTTAATTTTTGGTTATCAACTTAAAAATATAAAAATTGATGCAGATGTTATAAATTCATTACCCGATGATGATCCAACTGCTGTTTTATATACCGACATAGGTAATAAATATGGCGGGAATATTATGGGAATGGTTATAATACAAGCAGATAATATATTTGATACTAAAGTATTAGAAGATATAAAGCAAGTAACTGATACCATTAAATATATTGATGGAATTTCAACAGTAACAAGTCTTACCGATGTTATTGATATTAAGGGAAGTGATTGGGGAATTGAAATAGGCAAACTAATTGATGAATATGATCTGCCTTCTACACAAGCTCAATTAGATAGCTTAAAGCACCGGGTAATGTCAAAAGAGATGTACAAAGGAAATATTATTTCTGAAGACGGAACATCTACACTGGTAATGTTCACTCTACTCGATGATGCTGACAAACAAGCAGTAGCAAAAGAAGTAAAAGAAAAAATCACCAGACTAAATCTTCCCGAAAAAATAAGTTTCGGTGGACTGCCAATGATGATGGATGATGTATCAAACTTAATGTTAGTTGATATGAGGAATTTAATTCCAATTACATTCATTGTAATAATGTTAGTTCTTTTAATAAGTTTCAGGTCTGCCCGCGGTGTTATTTTACCTCTTTTAACAGCAAGTATTTCTACTGTTTGGGTCTTGGGGTTTATGCAATTATCAGGTTATAAATTGAATTTAGTTTCAATCAATATGCCTGTTATCTTGCTTGCAGTTGGTAGTGCTTATACTATTCATGTTATTAACAGAGTAAATGAGTGTAAGGAAAAAGACAGAGGGAAAGCATTAATTATTGCTTTAACATATATTATTATCCCTGTATTTCTATCGGGAATTACTACTGCCTTTGGTTTTATTTCATTTGTTTTTGGAGCATATCTTACCATGATTCGCGATTTTGGAATGTTTATTTCACTTGGTGTACTTATTGCATTATTGATTTCTGTTGTATTTGTTCCTGCTTTTGTTTCTGCATTTTCAATGTTCAAATCTGAAAAGGCTTTAAAGGGACAAATGAAATCAGAAGATACTATTATGGGTAAAATGTTACTTACCCCTTTTTCTAATTTAATTGTTAAGCATCCTAAATATATTACTGTAATCTGGATTGCTGTAATGGCAATTAGTATATGGGGAATATTTAATATTAAAACCAGTGTTAATATGGCAGAATATTTACAGAAAAATAATCCTACAAGAGTTGCAGAAGATATTATGCAAACGAAATTTGGTGGTTCTACACCTGTTTTTGTTGTTTTTAAAGGAGATATGCAAAATCCTGATGTTTTAAAAACAATGATTAAAACAGGGGATTATATGAAAAAATATCCCGATATAACATTTACACAATCTGTTGCCGATTTAATAGAAGAAATGAACGATGTTATGGGTGAAGGGAAAAAAATTCCGGATGAAAAAAACAAAATTGAGCAGCTATGGTTTCTGCTCGACGGGCAGGATATCATGTCGCAATTGGTAACCGATGAGTTAGATGAAGGGATAATTCAATCTAAATTTACTTCTGCCTACAGTGAAGATGCAGAGAAATTTGTGTTATATATGAACGAATATATAAAAGAAAATACAACTGATGAATGCCAAATATTATTAACAGGTATGCCTTCGGTATATGTAACATTAAATGATTCGTTGATTCGAAGTCAATTCAGCAGTCTTGCAATAGCTATTGTATTAGTGGTTTTAATTGTAGCACTGATATTACGCTCTTTTGCAAAAGGAATATATGCCGCAGTTCCGATTGTAGCTACTATTATTATTTTATTTGGTTTTATGGGAATTACCGGTATAGCATTAGATATAGCAACAGTACTCGTGGCAAGTGTAGCTCTCGGTATGGGTATTGACTATTCAATTCATATAATAACACATTTTTCCAACAAATTTGAAGAAGTTAAAAATATTAACGAGGCAATAAAAGATAGTTTAATGATTAGTGGCAAGGCTATTATTATAAATGTAGTATCAGTAGCTTTGGGCTTTCTCGTATTAACCTTTTCCCATATTGTTCCAATACAAAATTTCGGTTTACTTGTTGCATTAAGTATGGTTGGGGCAGGAGTTGGAGCATTAACCCTTTTGCCGGTTATTTTAATTCTTGCTAACAGAGCAAAAGAAAAGCTATATAAAAGTTTAGGCAATAATTTGATATTTAATAAGAAATCCTCAAATTAAGAACAAGTATTATGATTATAAGTATATTGATTATAAGCATATTGATTTTATACAAAAAGTTATTGAAGAACTAATATAAAACTTATTAACATGAAAGCAAAAGAAATAATAAGAAAATGAGCAACATCAATATTGCACATATTATAAAAAATAGTGATTCGAAATTTTTGAAGAGCTTACCTAATTTTGTTATTAAGATTATTGCAAAAATAATCAAACAGAATGAAATCAATAAAATTTTGAATAAATATTCTGATTATGACGGCATTGATTTTTTACCAAAAATAATTGAAGAACTGAATATTAAAATTGAAATAGATGGAATAGAAAATCTCCCTGAGAACGGGAAATGTTTTTTCGTTGCCAATCACCCTTTCGGATTTTTGGATGGCTTAATACTCACAAATATAGTTGGTAATAAATACGGACAATTGAAAGCAATAGGCAATGATGCATTTATGTTTGTGCCGAATTTGCAGCCAATAATCGCAAATATTAGTGTATTTGGCAAAAATCCAAAAAAGTACTTTGTTGAATTAGAAAAAGTGTTTGCCAGCGATATTCCTATAACGCATTTTCCTTTTGGCTTGGTTTCAAGAGTTTGCAAATTTAAAATCCAGGATAAATACTGGAATAAAAGTTTTGTAACTAAAGCTATTTCAAACCAAAGGGATGTAGTTCCAATCAGGTTTTATGGAAGAAATTCAAATCTGTTTTATGTCATCTATATTATCAGGCAAATATTTAAAATCAGATTAAATATTGAATTGGTTCTCCTGCCAAGGGAGTTGTTTCGGAAAAGAGGAAAGACTATTAAAGTAAGTATAGGTAAAACTATACATTATAAAGAATTTGACAATACATTATCACATTGGGACTGGGCACAGAAAGTACGAGCAGATGTATATAATATGAAATACAATTTATCTAAATTTATACAACTAGTATAAAATTATTTAATATGAAAACAAAAGAATTTATATTCAAAAAAGCTGTCGATGTTATAATAAATCAGAAAGTAATAAGAAACGTTACTGCAAAAGAGCTTGATAAATATATGTATAAGAAATTTTATCACGATGATAAATATTCTGTTAATATACGCATGCGCCGATATCAATTTTATTCAAGTATACTACATACAGCAGTAAGAAATCTGGATAGAAATTATTATTCAAAGGAAGGTATAAATAAATTTATAAAAGTATTGGTTGGAGATAAATTGGTTATTAATTCCAGTGGTAGAAACAACGAAGTTCACGAACATTATAAAAGCCTATATGGCGAATATCCTCCTAGTTTTATTGTATTATCACCAACTCAAAGATGTAATTTAAAATGTACCGGCTGTTACGCGAGCAGCGATAGTTCTACAGTTCCTGCATTATCATATTCAATTGTTGATAAAATAATAAGTGATGCACATAACATCTTTGGAATAAAATTCGTGGTTATCAGCGGTGGTGAACCATTTCTCTATAAAAGCGAAGGGAAAACCCTGTTGGATATTTTTAAAAAATACAGTAATGTAATTTTTCTTGTTTATACCAATGGCACTTTAATTTCCAGGGAAATAGCACAAAAATTATCTGAATTGGGAAACGTTACACCGGCAATTTCTGTTGAAGGATACGAAGCTGAAACAGATGAAATAAGAGGTAAGGGTATATATAAAAAAATACTTCAAGCTTTTGATAATTTACGTACCATGGGTGTTCCCTTTGGAATTTCTGTTACAGCCTCAAGAAAAAACTATGAACTTTTACTTACCGATGAATTTTATGACTATTATTTCGAAAAACAAGGTGTTTTATATATGTGGCAATTCCAATTTATGCCAATTGGAAGAGGAAAAGAAACTTTTGATTTGGTCGTAGAACCTCAAAAAAGAATGGAATTATACAAAGTATGGATACGATTATTAGAAGTAAAAAAATATCCTGTTGCTGATTTTTGGAATAGTGCTTTATTGAGTAATGGTTGTATTGCTTATGGAAATAATGGCGGCTATCTTTATATTGACTGGAACGGAAATATTATGCCTTGTGTATTTGTTCCTTTTTATGAAGATAATGTTATAGAACTATATAATGAAGGAAAAAATTTAGCTGATGCAACAACCTCACTATTAATGAAGAGAGGTAGAAAATGGAGACATGAATATTTATCTTTACCAAATCATAATTATTTAATGCCATGTTCAATAAGAGACCATTATCAAAATTTTACAAAAAATATTTTAACAAAAAATACAAAACCGCAAAACAAACAAGCGGAAGAAGCAATTAATGATAATAAATATTATCAACTGATGACTGAATATGATAACGACTTAGAAAAATTATCAAAAGAAATAATAAAAAAATAAACAGAAAAGTTCTGATTAATTAAATATAATCTTTTAAAATTAAATATTATGAAAAAACTAAAAATTCAAACATTGATTATTAGTGCATTAATAGTAGCAGTTAGTTTATTTTCTGCAAACGCACAAGATGCAAATACCATTTTAAAGAAAATGGACGATGTAATGTATTCTCCTAAAGATATGACAGGGAAAACAAAAATTATTTTAATTGATAAAGCCGGAAAGCAAAAAACACGGGAAGCAAATATTATTCAGAAGGGGAATGATAAACGTATTTTCCGGTTTACAGTCCCTGCATCACAAGCAGGAATTGCAGTTTTATCTTTACCAAATGATGTTATGTATTTGTATTTGCCTGCATTTGGGAAAGAACGTAGAATATCATCATCGGTAAAAAATCAAAACTTTGCGGGAACAGATTTTTCGTACGATGACATGGAATCAAAACCATATTCCGAAAAATACACTCCCAAACTGACTAAAACAGAAGGAAATGTCTATATTCTGGAATTAAGCCCAAAATCTCCTAAATCAGCATATTCCAGGTTAATAGTTAAAGTTCATAAAACCAGCTATTATCCGGCTTATATGGAGTATTACGATAAAGGAAATAAGAAAACAAAAGAGGCAACTTATAAATTTATAAAAATTGGAAAATACTGGAATGCCGAAGAAATTGAAATGACAGACCTTAGAAAGAACCATAAAACAAAGATGATAATGTCTGATGTAAAATATGATACAGGACTTACAGATGATGAGTTTACAGTAAGAAAATTAAAACAGTAATATTATACCCGGCATATTGGCTTATAGATTATTTTCAGGTTTAAGGCTGTATATTATTCATAATCAAGCCATTTGCCGGGTTATTTTACCGAACACATCAAGACTTAATAATTGTCCGACATTAAAAAGAAGTAAAAAACTATTTTATTATGAAACAGCCAATATCATTAGTATTATCAGGAGGTGCTGCAAGAGGAATTGCACATATAGGAGTTATCGAAGAACTGGAAAAACAGGGATTTGAAATAAAATCTATTGCAGGAAATTCAATGGGAGCTTTTATTGCCGCAATGTATGCAATGGATAAATTACAGGAATATAAAGAATGGGTTTTGACTTTAGATAAAGTAAATGTATTCAAGCTCATTGATTTTACTTTCAGCTCACAAGGTTTAATAAAAGGCGACAGAGTTTTTAATAAAATGAAAACATTTTTCCCTGACAGAAAAATAGAAGACCTGAAAATACCTTATGTAGCCGTTGCCGCTGATATTACAAATATGAAAGAAGCAGTATTTACTGAAGGCAGTATATATGATGCAGTGAGAGCATCTGTTGCAATACCGACAGTTTTTACACCAGCTAAAAAAAGCAACACGATACTGGTTGATGGAGGAGTTGTTAATCCTATTCCTTTAAATCGTGTTAAACGAATTGAAGGCGATATTTTAATAGCTTCTTATGTAAATGCACATATTCCTTATGATAAACCGGCGATAGACAAAAAGAATGAAGAAAACGATGAAAGAAAAAACTCGGTTTACAAGCAAAAAATCATAGAATTTAAAAATAAATTAAATGAAATATTGCCAAAAAACAGTAAAGAGCATCTAAATTATTTCACATTAATAAATAAATCAACAGGTTTACTTACACACCATTTGGCGCTAATGAATATTGAGAAGTATAAACCGGATATGTTGATAAATATTTCACGTCATTCGTGTGGAACATTTGATTTCTTCAAATCCGGAGAATTGGTAGAAATAGGTAGACAGGCGGCAATAAAAAGTATTAACGATTATAAAACTCAGCTTCTATGATACAAACAGAAAATAGAACAGCAGTAATAAGAGAAAGAATCGAGAATATTTACAAGTATCTTCACCGGCATAAAGAATATATAAACAGGCTAAATGTTTTTCCGGTTCCGGATGGCGATACCGGCCTTAATATGACTTTAACCGTACAGGGTGCTTTAGCAAATTTACAAGATTATAACGAAGAACCGATCTCAACAGGGGAATACCTAAACCATTTTGCCGAACAAATGCTTATAAACAGCAGAGGATGCTCAGGCGTGATTCTGTCGCTATATTGCCAGGGCGTTTCACAAGTAATTGTTAATAGTGACTTTTCTAAGGAAAATATATTTGGAGCTCTTGAAAACGGATATAAAAATGCTTACGAAGGCACAGAAAACCCTCGGGAAGGAACTATACTTACTTTAATGCGTGAATTTAAAGAAAAGTATGGTGAACTTATGAAAGAAGAAGATGACCCTGCAGTTATTATAAAAAAATGTATCCCCTATTTAAAAGAAGTTCTTAAAAAAACTCCGGATATGTTGTCTGTATTAAAACAAGCCGGTGTTGTAGATTCCGGTGGTGCAGGTTTTGTTATTATTCTCCAGGGAATTAACAGAGAGTTAAAAATTAACGAATTAGCTCTTAGCAGTTTACCCGTTTCAATTATCCTTAATATAAATAGAGCAACAAAAAAATACCTTAATGGTAAATTATCAAGTTTTAATAAAAATTCCATTGCTGCCTTGCTTCCACATCTGGGTATAGAAAAGTTGCATAATATAAGATTACATGATATAATTGAAGATGTTAAGCGTTTAATTATTAATCTGCAAAGCAATAAAAACAGGCTTTTAAATAAAAAAGCAATTATTAGTGATTTGAAAGACATGGAAAATTCATGGAATCCGGGAATTAAATTAAAATATTGTACGGAATTTGTTTTAGAAACAAACGAAATATCATCGAAAGAACAAATAAAAGAAATTATCGGCAAATACGGAGACAGCCTGATAATGCTTAACAGCGGCGATAAATATAAGGTCCATATACATACCAATAAACCCGATTCTGTCTTTAAAGATGTTTCAGAATACGGCGAACTTCTGTTTACCAAAGTGGATGATATGAAAAAACAACACAGAAATTTTATAAGCAGCGATACTATTGATTATGAGAGAGAAAAAAGTGTTTTTTGTATTGTTTCCGGTGAAGGATTTAGTAAAATTCTTAAAGAACTTGGCGCTGATGATGTATTATGCTATGGTAAAAATAAGCCGTCTGTAAATCAGCTCGTTAAAGTGTTGAACAAATTGAGAACCAAAAATATAATTGTTGCCGCCGATGATAAAGATATTTTAATGGCACTCAAATATGCTGCCTCGCTTAGTAAATCAAATGTTCATATTGTTGAATCAAATAATGTCATCTCTCTTATAAGTATGATGATGGGTATTTCAAAAGAATTAGACATTGCCACTATGTTTGAATCAATAATGAGCAGTCTTAACGATACTCGTTTTTGCGGAATTGCCAGATCTGTCAGAAATACTACTGCCGAAAACGGTAAAACAATAAACAAAAATGACCTTTTCGTTGTTTATAACGGAAAAATCATTCTTTCAGATAAAAATTTAGAACAAATTATCAATAAATCAATTGACGAACTAATAAAAGAAGAAAGTTTGATAACAATATATAAAGGCATTCCTGCGAAAAAACAGAAAAGTATTATTCCGAAACTGAAAAAATCTTTTCCGGAACTCGATTTTGAGGAATATTATGGTGGCCAATATCAATGTCATTATTATATAACTTTTGAATAAATTTTTTCAAAAATGGATAAAAAAATTTTAATTATCACAGCCGATAATCTTGGTCTTTCAAAAGAGCAAATAGACTATCCCGACATCGAAATTTTAAAATTTCCTGTTGTAGTAAACGATAAAGAATATCGCGGAAGTAACGAATACACAGCACAATGGTTAAATGAAAAATATCTGAAAGAAAAAGTTGTTGCAAAAACAACCTCAATTGTAAAAGGAGAACTTATTGAAGTAGTAGAAAAAAATAAAGATAAATATGACCTGATAATTCATGTTGTAATGAGTAGTGTAATGTCAGCAGCAACCTTTGTTATTGCTAAAAACGTAAAGGAAATGTATGAAAATACTATCCCGATTATCAATATTGACAGCCGGCAAGTTCTGTCCGGCGTAGGGAATGTTCTTCTCGGAGTAATTGATATAATTAAAAAGAATGACAATATTGATGATATTATCAAATTATCACAGGAACCTGTTCAAAATACATTTAACTATTTTGTTATGGCAGACCTGAATTATCTTTATAGAGGAGGCAGAATAGGAAAAGCCAAGGCTCTGATGGGTTCTGTTTTACGAATTACTCCAATTCTCGGACTGATGGGCGATGATAAAGAAGGTCAAATCATTCCGCTTGGAAAAGGAAGAACTTTCAAACAAGTAAACTCACAAATTATTGAATTAATAAAAACTAAAATGGCTGAAAAACCGGCAACCGTCATTAAAAGATTAAATATTGTCGGGTTTGGAGATAATAAAGACGCTTTTTCTGATTTAGAGGAAAAATTAAAAACTATACCATGTGATGATTTTATTATAGGGAAAGCGGATTTTGTCAGTGCTGTTTACTGCGGACCAAAATCATATACTATTGCCATAACTATTTAAATAATAATACTTATGAATACTTATTTAATTTATTTAATATGCTTGTTATCAGGCTATTTAACAGGTTCGATATTATTTGCCTATGTTATTACAAAACTTGTAAAAGGGAAAGATATCCGGAATTTAGGCAATAAAAATCCGGGAGCTTATAATACTTTTAAAAGGACAGGCAAATTTTGGGGAATCTTAACAGGGCTTTTAGATAGCTTTAAAGCCCTTATTCCTATTTTAATTGTCGATCATTTCTTTAGTTTATCAACGTTTTCTTTAGGGCTTATCGGGGCTGGTGCAATAATTGGTCATGGTTATCCGCTTTTCTTTAATTTTAAAGGAGGACGTGCTGCCGGAACACTAATGGGAATATATATGTTTTTTATTCCTTACGAACTGCTTGTTTCTTTCATTATTATTCCATTGATAGTTTTTAATCTGATTAAATCACACCGGGGTTTTTGGACACCTCTCGGAATAATTACATTAAGTGCTGTTACTTGTTTGTTTTTTAATCATACAACAGATGTGAAAATTATTATTTGGGCAACAGGCTTTATTGGGTTATTTTTTAACAGGACCTATCTTCCGATAAGAGTAAAAACACTATTACAAAAAGATGTTAACTAATAAATTTTTATATAAATTATAAACGTATGAAACAGTCAATAGCATTAGTATTAGGCAGTGGTGGAGCAAGAGGGTTAGCACATATTGGAGTTATCGAAGAGTTTGAAAAACAAGGTTTTGAAATAAATTCCGTAGCAGGTACTTCTATGGGAGCTCTTATAGGAGGACTATACGCGATGGATAAATTGCAGGATTATAAAGAATGGAGTCTGACATTAGATAAGGTAGATGTCTTCAATCTTATTGATTTTACTTTCAGTTCACAAGGTTTAATAAAAGCCGATAGGGTTATTAATAAAATGAAAACCTTCATTGCCGATAAAAATATTGAAGACCTTAAAATACCCTTTTCCGCGGTTGCAACAGACATAACAAACGAAAAAGAGGTTGTTTTTACAACAGGCAGTATATATGAAGCTGTGAGAGCATCAATAGCAATTCCTACGGTTTTTACTCCTGTTAAAAAAGATAATGTTTTATTAGTTGACGGAGGTGTTTTAAATCCAATACCGGTAAATCGTGTTAAACGAATCGGGAATGATATTTTAGTCGCGGTTAATGCATATGCAGATATTCCACACACAAAGGGGAAAAAACAAACTAAAAAACAATTGGAAGTTCAATCTTTTTATGATAAAAATATTAAGAAATTTAAACAAAAACTTAATAATATAATTCCGAAAAGCAATAAGTCGAAATTAGGATATTTTAAACTTCTTAATGCAACTACCAGTGCAATGATCCACCAAATTTCAGAAATGACATTGGATATATACAAACCTGACATTTTGGTAAATATTTCAAAACATGCATGTAGTACTTTCGATTTCTTTAAAGCAGAACAATTGATAGAAATAGGCAGATTGGCTGCAAAAGAAAGTATTGAAAAATATGAAAAGCAATGATTAATAAATTTCAGAAAGAAGATAACCTGATATGAAAACAACAGCAATAATATGTGTATTTAATGAAGAAAAAACTATTAGAAATGTTATTGTGTCTGTCTCTGAATCTTTCATTGTTAGTGAGATAATTGTTGTAAATGATGGTTCATCAGATAATACTGAGAAAATAATAAAAGAACTAAAGAAAGAAATTGGAATAACAGATATTCATTATAAAGATAATAAGGGCAAAGGTTATGCAATGGCTATTGGTGTTGAGAATGCAACAAATGAAATCATTGCATTTATTGATGCTGATCAAACAAATATAATTAGCGGATATATTGACCAAATGATAAATCCCCTGATAAAAAAAGAATGTGACATGGTTTTGGGCTATTCTACAGTCAATATTTTAAGTCAGGATATAAACCCTTTAAAAATCTTAACTGGAGAAAGAGCTATGTATAAAGAAGATATTACTCCAATTCTTGACAAAATGAAAGAATCAAGATTTGGGGTAGAAGCGTTATTGTATTTCTATTTTATCTCGATTGGTAAAACCATAAAATTCATCAGATTAATAGGGCTAAAACATAAAGATAAATACAGGAAAGTATCTTTTACAAAAGCAACAACAAATTATATTAATGAAGGCTGGGAAATAGCATTTACTGCCATGAAAAATTATAATTTAATGTTGAAAACAGTCGAAAAGCTAATCAGAAAAAAAATAAAACATGAAAAAAATATCAGCAATAATTAGTGCCTACAACGAGGCAGGTACTATAAAAGATGTTGTAACAACAATTTCTGACTATTTTTTTGATGAAGTCATTGTTGTAAACGATGGCTCAACAGATAAAACCAATGAAATATTGACAGAAATTAGCAAGTTTTATGATTTCAAATACATTGTTCTACCGGATAATAAAGGCAAAGGCTATGCAATGGCAACCGGTATCGAAAATGCAACAGGTGAAATAATTGTATTTATTGATGCAGATTTATCAAATCTGACAGAGGAACATTTTTCGCAATTATTAACCCCGGTATTTAATAAAGAAGCCGATATGGTTCTGGGTCAGGCGAACGAAACCTTGATTAATTACAGTATAAACCCTTTTAAATCGTTTACAGGTGAACGCGCACTGCTGAAAAAAGATATTTTACCAATTGTAGAAAAAATGAAACATTCAAAATTTGGGGTGGAAACACTTATTAACCTGTATTATCAATCTGAAGGCAAAATAGTAAAATATGTAATATTGGACAGATTAAAACATCCTTCAAAGTTTGATAAAACTACAACACCACAGGCAATAAAAGAATTAATAAAAGAAGGTCATCAAATTGCACTAACTGCTTTTAAAAATTTCGATTTAATAACAAGTTCATTAAAAGACAAACTAAAAATATAATAATATGAAACAAATAGGTTTAACAGTAATAATAGTAATAGCACTTTCGATAAGTTCAAACATTGCCAAAGCACAAGAAGATGGCAATAAATTGAAATTGTCCGGCGATTTATTAATAGACCAGCGTTTTTTGCTTGAAGTCCCAAACGATTGGGCCTGGAACGAAAATCGTTTAACGCTGGAACTTAACAAGAAAATTACCGGTAATTCAAAATTTTACAGCGAAGTTTGGTTGCGTAATATCGGTTTGCCAGGCATTAATTCCTCGGCAGACTTATACAACAAAGGAATTGTTGACCCTTACAATTTAGAAGTAAGAGAAGCCTATGTTCAATTATTTGGTTTTTTAACTAAAAATCTTGACGTGAAAATCGGTCGTCAAAGAATTACATGGGGTACAGCCGACAAATTAAATCCAACCGACAACTTAAACCCATACGATCTGGAAGATGTTCTTGATTTTGGTCGCCATAGAGGTTCTGATGCTATCAGTCTGGATTATTATTTCAATTCAGAATTTTCTTTGCAAGGAGTATATATCCCGTTTTTTCAACCGGCTAATATGCCTGTCGGAACTTTTGCAAATGCGCTAACTTCTACAATGGAATTACCCCAGGGAATGACCTTGATGGGATTCACAGACCAAATAAATATGCCGCAATATAACTTAGCCGAAAGCTCAACAGCCGGTTTAAAATTTAAAGGTTTTGCAGCCGGTTTCGATTTTTCATTGAGCTATGTTTGGGGAAGAGATGGTATGCCTATTGGAACATACAACATATTTATTCCTGTTGATGCATCAGGCGGAGTAAACATAAATTCTGACTTATCATTCTACAGAACACACATTTTCGGAGCTGATATGGCAGGTAGTATAGGAGGTGTTGGCGTATGGGCAGAAGCAGCAGCTTTTTTACCGGAAAACGAAGTTTTAATGACTAACGATTTATCAGCAATGTATGCTTTACCATCAGGTTCTGTAACACAAGATACAACGGTACTCGATAAAAAAGCGTATGTAAAGTTTGTTTTAGGTGCTGATTATAATTTTGCCAATGGAGCTTATCTTAATGTACAGTATTTACACGGTTTTATAAATGAAAGAGGAACAGATAATTTAAACGATTATTTCTTTGTTCAGTTAGATAAGAAATTTTTTGACGACAAATTAAAAATAGCTCCATTAGCAGGTGGGTTTATTGTCTCCGATTGGGACGATATGAAAAACAATTATGCAATAGTTTATGTGCCAAACATTTCGTATATGGCAACAGATAATGCAGAAATAACATTGTCGGCTGCTATCTTTGACGGCAAAGGCAATAATATGTTTGCAAATCTGGCAGACTATAATATGATGATGTTTAAGCTGAAGTATAGTTTTTAGAAATAGACAACGCGTATTGTAAGTACATTTCCAGGTCACTCAAAAGCCAATCGCATAATAAAACAGAATAAACCTGCCTGATTTCAAGCGGGTTTTTGTTTTGTATGAAGATCATTACGGTTTGAAAATATTATATTTGGCGATAAATAATTTACAGGTGTTTTATATTTTTAACCTTATAACTTTTCACTTTAAAACTAAATAGATACATATGAACAAAAAACTTTATCTCTACACTTTTGTTGCCGCTCTTGGCGGCTTACTGTTTGGCTTTGACACTGCAGTTATCAATGGTGCCATGCCTTTTTTTACACAACATTTTGACCTGACCGGAGCCATGCAGGGCTGGGCAGTCAGTTCAGCTCTTGTTGGTTGTATCGTGGGAGCTATTGTAATCGGGCGTCCGGGCGATGTTTTTGGGCGACGACTGATGCTGAAACTAATGGCATTGTTTTTCCTGGTCTCAGCTATTGGTACCGGATTATCTATCGATCTTACCATGTTTGTGGTTTTCCGTTTTATTGGTGGTTTAGCTATCGGTGGCGCTTCCGTATTGTCACCGGCATATATTTCAGAAATATCCCCTCCCGCTTATCGTGGCAGATTAACCCTGACATTTCAACTGGCTATTGTAATTGGTATCCTGGTTGCTTTCTTTTCAGATTACCTGTTACTTAATACAGGTGTGAACAACTGGCGCTGGATGTTTTTGAGTGAATGTATCCCTGCAGTGACTTATTTTTCTATGCTATTTTTTGTTGGTAAAAGTCCCCGATGGCTTGTTAAAAACGGAGAATTAGAAGCTGCGAGGGAAGTTATCAGGGAGGTGAATCCCGGTGCGGATATTGATAAAATGCTTGAAGATATTGAATTGTCTTTGAAGCAGGAGACCAGTTCAAAGAAGGCAAGTATTCTACAGAAAAAATATATGCCCCTGGTGTTTATCGCGCTTGCAATTGGATTTTTCAACCAGTTCACCGGTATCAATGTGATTATGTACTATGCTACAGATATTTTCAGGTCTGCAGGATTTTCAACCGATTCGGCTATCGGACAAACAGTTATCATCGGTCTGACCAACCTGGTCTTTACACTCATTGCTATGCAGGTAATCGATCGTCTTGGACGAAAATTCATGTTATTGGTTGGCTCTTTAGGAATGACCGTTTTCCTGGGACTTTTCTCCTGGGCTTATATAAGTGGCGGGGTTCAGAATTATATTATGCTGATAAGCCTGATCGGCTTCATTGCTTTTTTTGCCTCTTCGCAGGGAGCGGTTATCTGGGTCTTGCTTGCTGAAATGTTTCCTAATAAGGTACGAGCCAGGGGAACAGCCATTGGTTCATTTTCCCACTGGTTTTTTAACGGTGTAACTTCTTTTCTTTTCCCGGTGGTTGCTGCATGGTTCAGTAGCGGGAAAGGAATTGGTTATATTTTTGGGTTTTATGCCCTGGTTACTTTTCTGAGTTTCTTCTACTTTAAGAAGTACCTTTTCGAAACAAAAGGAAAGTCACTTGAAGAACTTGAAAAAATGG
>JAUXED010000133.1 GCA_030618105.1 Bacteroidota bacterium
CCTTTACTCCCTTTATTCCCTTTACTCCCTTTATTCCCTTTACTCCCTTTACTCCCTTTATTCCCTTTACTCCCTTTACTCCCTTTTCCATAAATGATTTATATTTTTTTATATTAGCGGTCAAAAAAACTGAAAAATGAAAAAAATAAGGATTAAACTTCACTGGCAGATATTCATTGCTTTGGTACTGGGAGTGTTTTTTGGGCTGTATTTAAAGGAACATGTACATTGGATTGAGTGGATAGGAGAAGTCTTTCTCAGAGGCCTGAAAATGATTATTATACCGATAATCCTTACCTCTATCATATCGGCTATTACAAATATTGGCTCGGCCGGCAATATCGGGCGTCTTGGCTTGAAAACCATTATCTATTACATAACCACCAGTATTATTGCAATACTAACCGGGCTTATCCTTGTTAACCTGATCAGGCCGGGAACTGGTGCTGATCTGGGATTAATCAACAATATTGAAGGTTTGGTCCTTGTGGAGAAGAGTTTGGGCCAGACTTTCATAGAAATGATCCCTGTTAATATATTCAAGGCTATTGTTGAAGGGAAAATGCTCTCTATTATCTTGTTCGCTTTCCTGTTCGGATTTGTTATCACCCAGATCAACAACAAGCACAAGGAGATGCTCACCGACTTCTTTAACGCCTCATTTGAAGCAATGATGAAGCTTACAATGATAATAATCAAGCTTGCCCCGCTGGGGATCTTCGGTATTATTGCAGGTGTGGTTGCCCAAACCGAGAACCCGGCTGCACTGGCTTTTAGTATGGGTGAGTATATGATCACTGTTATCGCGGGTCTGTCGATTCATTGTCTCATAACCCTTCCACTTATCCAGCTATTTCTGGCAAAAGTAAATCCACTAAAACATTTTCAGGCAGTATCTACTCCCCTGCTGACTGCTTTTTCCACTTCATCAACTATGGCAACGCTTCCCCTGACTCTTGAAGCAGTTGAACATAACGATGGTGTTTCCAGGAAAATAACAGGTTTTACCCTGCCACTCGGTGCAACGGTCAATATGGACGGAACAGCATTATATGAATGTGTTGCAGCGGTATTCATTGCCCAGGCATACGGTCTGGACCTCAGCTTAATTCAACAGGCACTGGTTGTAATAACTGCCTTGTTAGCTTCAATTGGGGCTGCAGGTGTACCTATGGCGGGAATGGTAATGATCACTATTATCCTGTCAGCTATTGGTCTGCCTCTTGAAGCTATCGGGTTGATCATTTCAGTTGACCGAATACTGGATATGTTCAGAACAGCTACAAACGTATGGAGTGATACTACCGGCGCACTTGTTGTAGCCCGTACAGAGGGTGAGGCTTTTAACGTATCGGTAAGAAGAGAAGTAAGTAGTATGTAGTATGTAGACAAAGCGGTGAGTAAGGTGAAGACAAGGCAGAAGGCAGAAGGCAGAAGGAAAGAGAGAAAAGGTGATGAGGAGATGAGGAAATGAGGAAATGAGGCGTGACCTTTTAACCCGTAACTCGTAACACTTAACCCGTAACAATTTTGGGAAATGTGAAATGTAGAATATTGAATGTAAAATGAAGAAAGGTGAATAGGTGAGTAAGTATCAGAAATTAATTCCAAATCTAAATATAGGGTTTTGGTACAGCGTGTTAGCTGTTTCATTCAGATTCCAAAGGAGCATAATATTTACTGATGCTCTTTCAGAAATGGGCTGACTGATACCACCGCCGACAAGAACTGATTTTAACCAAAACCTGCCTTCACTGCCTGTAAGGTCGAAATATTGCCGTTCAAGGCTTAAAGCTTCATATTCAGCATGTGTAAACAATCTTCCGTGAAATCCGAGAGGAATGAACTTATCAAGGTCACCAATAACCATAATCCTGGCAAAAGTTCTCCCTCCGTAAATATGTGTGCTGAATTTGAATCCGGCATAATTCTCACCATATAACTGGTATTTCGGTCCTGCTGCTACAGAAAACCAGGGAAAAAGACGGTATCCGGCAATTGGAGAAACCTCAATATTAGTAATTGATCCAAATTGCAGAGCAAAATTTCCACCAAAAAAGTACCTTCTACCCTTGTTTTCTTCTCTGTTCCGGGCAACAGATGATATCAGAACAAGGAAAAATAAGACAGAAACAATAGTTAATCTTTTAACTTTCAATAACATACTGCGTCTTTGATTTAATATACAACTTTACCTGCTCAATAAAAATATAAGATGAAAGCGAAAAGATAAAAAAAATATCAAAACAGTTTCAACTTATTCTACTTAATTTACAATATAAACTTTATTAACTTTATAAACTTTATATACTTTACAAACTTTATGAACATTATTATCACCGGAGCAAGTCGCGGGATTGGACGCGAAACAGCGAAGATATTTGCTGCCAATAAGGAGAACCTTATTATTGTAATTTCAAGGAGTAAGGATAAACTATTTAGTCTTAAGACTGAATGCAGTGATAAAGGAGCGGGGAAAATAATTCCATTAGTTACAGACCTTGAAAACATAAAGAAAAATGAAAAGATGATCTATGATTTTGTTATCAAACATATGAAGTCGGTAGATATTCTAATAAACAATGCAGGATTCCTGCAAAATACCTTATTTTCAGAAACATCCGGTGATACAGCAGAACGTACTTTCAATATTAACTTTTTTGCTCCTGCTCAATTAATAAAGTTATTATTACCTCTTATGGGAAAGGGAAAAAGAAGCCACGTTATAAATATCAGCAGCATGGGAGCTGTTCAGGGAAGTGCAAAATATCCTGGTTTGGCATACTATAGTGCCAGTAAGGCTGCTATTGCAAATTTAACAGAATGTCTGGCTGAAGAGTACAAAGAACATAATATTGCCTTTAATTGCTTAGCACTTGGATCTGCTAATACTGAGATGTTTAATGAAGCCTTTCCCGGTTATAAAGCAGCTGTAACAGCACAGGAAATGGCAATTTTGATATCAGATTTTGCAGTTAAGGGACAAAAATATTTCAACGGAAAGATACTTCCCGTATCAGGAAGCACTCCTTAAGAAGAAGTATGTAGTAAATAGTAAGTAGTATAGTAGGAAGACAAAGAAGTAAGAAGTAGGAAGAAAGAAGGAAGAGATGAGCAGTGAGTTGTGAGCAAAGAGCAAAGAGTTCCATGCAAGCATAGTAAACATATAATTTCTAACACTTAACTTACTCAACTAATACACTTTACATTCTACCTCACCTGTCATAACCATTAAGACATTCATTACCAGGGCTTTCATCTCATCTTCGCCTGGATAAACCACCACTTTGGAGATATGAGCGATCATAGTTTTTACATAATCAACTATGATACTATTATGAGCAATCCCGCCTGTTAATATAATAGCATCGACATTCCCTTTCAATACAGCCCCCATTGCACCAATCTCTTTAGCTACCTGGTATGCCATAGCATTAAGAATAAGAGTTGTTTTTTCATCACCGCTTTCTGCTTTCAATCCGGCTTCATAAGCATCATTTGTACCCAGATAAGCAATCATTCCTCCCTTACCTTTAATCATCTTCATCACATAATCCAGAGAGTATTTTCCACTAAAGCACAAGCGGGCGAGATCGCCTGCAGGTAACGTACCACTTCGTTCCGGAGTAAACGGTCCATCCCCGTCCAGTGCCTGATTCGAGTCAATTACCCTGCCTTTTTGATGTGCAGCAACAGAGATACCTCCTCCCATATGGACAATTATCAGGTTCAGATCTTCATATTTTCTATCAAGGAAATTAGCATATGCCCGTCCCATAGCTTTATGATTCAGAGCATGAAAAATAGACCGGCGTTCAAATTCCGGATGACCGGAGATCCTTGAAACTTCCTGAAATTCGTCAACTACTGTAGGGTCGGCAATAAATGCTCTGACTTTTCTATTCTTAAATGAACCGGCTATATCGTAAGCAATCAGTCCACCAAGATTACTTGCATGTTCACCATATGTGCATTCTATCATATCTTTCCGCATCTCTTCATTCACTTCATATACACCCGATTCAACCGGTTTTAGTATACCTCCGCGTCCAACAACTGCTGAAATATCTTCAACTTTAGCATCACCTTTTTCCAGCTCTTCAAGAATGATCTTTTTCCTGAATCCATACTGATCAACAATCCTCTTAAATTTATTAAGGTCTTTGAGCGGATGCCGGATTGTTTTTAAGAAGCGCGATTTCTGATTAAAGTAAACTGCAATTTTAGTTGATGTTGAACCAGGATTTATTGCAAGAATTCGATATCCTTCCATAGTATTTGATCTAAAAGAAATTATTCAGACATAAGAGATGCAAGTGCAATAGAATTTAGTTTTGTCTGCACGCTATCACCTCTTGAAGAGAGTATAGCAGGCACTCGGGCACCGGCAACAACAGCAGCCACCTCTCCGTCTGCCAGTTTTGTATGGAATTTATAAAAAACGTTTCCGGATTCAATATTCGGGAACAGGATACAATCAGCATCACCGGCAACTTTAGAGTCTATCTTCTTAATTTTCGCACTATTCTTATCAATAGCTACATCCAGAGCAAATGGTCCGTCGATAACAGCACCTTTGATCTGCCCACGGTCACTCATTTTTGCTAACACAGTTGCGTCAACGCATGCCTGCATTTTAGGGAGAATTTGTTCTGTTGCCGCCAGTACAGCCACTTTTGGCCGTTCGATACCAAGCGAATGTGCTGTTTTTATTAAGAATTTTGCAATAACTATCTTTTCCTTCAATTCGGGTTGAGGAATAATGGCAACATCACCAATAATAAGTAGTTTATGATAATTTTTCGGTTCCACCACGGTAATATGGGTAAGAATAGCTCCATGATCCATCAATCCATTTTCTTTATTCAGGATAGCCCGCATATATTTATCGGTACTAACCATACCTTTCATAATAAGGTCTCCTTTGCCGCTGTTAATAAGTTGAACAGCTTTTGCAGCAGCATTAGATTCATTATTTTCATTAAGGATTGTAAATGATCCCGGATCAATATTTTCTTTTTCACAAACCGATTCAATAATTTTCTTATCACCAACAAGAGTGGCATCAATAATTCCTAACTTAACTGCTTTATGAATAGCTTCAATAGTATGTGCATCGTTAGCAAAAGCAGCTATCAGGCGTTTCTTTTTCCCTGATTTCAGGGCATC
>JAUXED010000058.1 GCA_030618105.1 Bacteroidota bacterium
AAGTTTTGGAGAAGGTATAAGCCGCCTGATTATTAACAGGATATTATTAAATCGAACTCCTGCCCGTCCCGGTCAGGCGGGGATTCCGGGTGCATGATCTGATCATATTCAAATATATGCTGGTTGGGGTATTGGAATGATCCTTACGATCATCTACTACAGGACAGGCAAATCATTCATGACCAAAACAGCTGGAATTCAGCTTTGTTATTCCCTTAAAAAAAGGCTCTTCGTAGAAAAAGCCGGAGATATGACAATAAACGATTCAAGCGAAGTCCATTTTATTAAATGCGATACAATAATGCCCTGGCTTGGAGTAACTGATGGAGATATTGTTAATGTTCAATTTCCTGATTATCAAAATGTACCTCATTATGTATTTGATAAAAATACTCCTGGTATAAATGGAGTTGATATTAAAGTTACTTTTGATTCATGTTCTACGGTATTGTGGGGTTTTGATAGTTGGCCGGGTAGCTATATTAATGTTTATAATTCTAATTGGACAGGAGTTGCTTTTAGAATATATGAAGATGCAATAATAAATAATGTATATGATTATACTATTTATCCTTCATTTAACATGCCACTTACCGACAGAACATTTACATTATCTAATACATATTTTCATTTTTGGTTTCCTTATGTATATGATAATGCTGTTGTATATATTGATTCTTGCCGATATGCTGAAGGAATAGCTCACAATAATGCTGAAATTTATATTACAAATACTAGCGGGCAAATTGTAGAGGCACAGAATTTCGTATCTATACAAGACAAAACTGTTGATTTATCAAGTCAACCTAAAGGCATCTATTTTGTTAAAATAATTGAAAATGATAAAATCAAAAAAACGGAAAAGATAATAATTCAATAGATTAGCATATAATTACAACTTATAACACGCTAAAAATAATAGCGGAGACAGTGCAAATTTGAAGCCTTATTTCCCGTATAAACTCTATTGCGGTTTGACACAAAAGTAGCTTGCAATCCGTTACTATTCTTAGCGTAAAACGTTGTTGTCAATACTAATTATAAAAATTAATTAATCTGAATTTTAAAAAATGAAGAAACTATTGTATATATTATTGATTACTTTAATAATTAATGCAGATTTGCAATCTCAAGTCCCGGTTGCATATCAGTCTTTGTATGATAGTTTACTAACTAAACTAACTATCATTAACAATGACCTTACAAATAGATGGAATGGGACACAAAATTGCACTTACTTTTCTTCAGAGATTTTAACTGCTAATTCTTTAGTTCAGGGAAGTAATCTTCTTAACCCTAATGCTTTAGTCCTATCAATAAATAACATTAAAGCACTTGATTCGATGGGTGTAAACAGTATACGACTCGGGATAAGTTATCCTACATTAGTAAGCAATTTTCCTAATTCATCACAGTTTTTAGATTTTTATCAGCAAGTTTTTCAAGAAGCTCGTAGCAGAGGGATGAAAATTTTAGTACAATGTACCGCTACTCACACCAATCCGGCTTACGGACCGGTTGACCCGGATGTTGCGGCATTTTGTTCAGGATTAACACCAACGAGATACAAAATTGAAAAACGGGAAATGATAGAAACTATTATTGATTTATTAACCCCAGATTATCTAACCATTGAAAATGAGCCAACTACATGGCAAGATGCAATTGGCTTGGATTATAGTGTAGATACAGTAGTAAGTTATATTAACTATTTTTTAAATGATATAAACAAAAATGGAGTTAAAATCGGAGCAGGACAAGGAACCTGGGAACCTATTGATTATCTAAATGAAGAAGTTCAAATAGTAGATTTGGATTACATTGATTTGCATACATATCCTATTTTTGGAAATTTTTTTGATGACCAACTTTATATATATTCTGATACTGTTATTGCACATAACAAATCTATTGTTATTGGCGAAACATGGTTGCATAAAACTACTTTGGCCGAATATATCGGAGGAATAACATTACAAGAAATTCAAAAGCGAAATGTATTCAGTTTTTGGGAAACTATTGACTCTTTGCATTTTGATTGTTTGTATAAATATTCCCAAATATATAATGTAGAATTCCTGAACCTTTATTGGTCAACTTACTTATTTGGAAACAGAGATTATGTATTAGGTGATGAAAGCCAAACTACGTCAGACCTAATTCCACCAACAAACATTATAATCTTTAACAATATTACAAATTACAGTTTTCAACTATTAGGACTTTTTTATGCAAGTTTTGATGTTGATAGTATGCAAACTTTATGTGATACAACTACATGGATAAGCAAAAATTGCTCCGATAATATAATTCCACATATTTTAATTTATCCAAACCCAACAACAGGGGTATTTACAGTTGAAGGAAAAGATATACAGTCAATTGAAATTACAAATATTAACGGACAAACTATTAAACAATTATCAATTGACAATAATCAATTATCAATCGATTTAAGCAATCAGCCAAAAGGAATTTATTTAATAAAATTAAAAAATAATAAATTTGTTGTTGTTAAAAAAATAGTTATTCGATAAAATTAAAAAGTGTAAACCCTGTGAGATAGCGTAGCTTTTATTTAACAGGGTAAACTACTTTTTGTACTTTATGAAAAATACAAATAATTAGAATATCAAAATTTTTACCATGAGAACGATTAAAAATATCTTTATCATTAGCTTAATAGCACTTTCACTGACCACAAAAGGACAAAACCTTATTTTATTAAATCAGGATATAACTTTGGACAATCATACTGCTCAATACGATACAGTATTATTAATGGGTAATTCAACATTAACAATAAAAAATTCAACCATCACCGTCAATTCTCGTCTTGGTACGATAGAAAACAGCACACTAAACATTGAAAACAGCACATTCACCGTTAATGGTATTAGTATTTTCATTAACTACAGTACTATTAATATTAAAGATTCAGTTTCGTTTAATGGACATATGTATCTGCAAAATAACACCACCTTTAATGTTGATAGCTCTTTTTTCTATATGGATATGGATTATTACTATCAATATTACTTATTTGTTGAAGATAATTCAAATTTTAATATAACAAATTCTACACTATCATTTAATAATGGAAAACTGGGAGGCACTTTTTCAGATCTGTCAAATTCAATACTTTCCAATTTAAATTTTCTCTCACCAGTCACATTTATTTATAAAAATGAATCACAAGCTAATTTAAATAATTGTATATGCCCAATTGAATTTATCTTTCACGATTCATGTAACGTTAACATTGCTGATTCTAGAGGGTTTATTATGTGGTTTGGATTTGATAATGGTGCCAATGCTAATTTTTCTTTCCCTCCACCATCAATACCAAGCGGTGCAACAAATATTACTTCATATACTTTTTCATCGGATTCTATTCCAGGTATTACAGGGGTGGATTATTCAATAAATATCACTAATACGGACACAGTATTCTTCTGTACAATGCAGGAAGAAGGTTCCAATATCACTATTAATAACTCTTTTTTATTCGGTTGCGGATTTAACTTTACTTCTGCCCAACATCACATTACGGATATATATGATGATTCATTGTATACTGCACTTTCTGCAGATTTTGGAAACATCTCCGTTAATCTGAATAATTCAAAAGTATTTGCATGGAACTTTTATCCCATGGAAACTTCCGAAGTATTTGTCAATAATTCAGTTTATGGAGAACTGGTCGTTTATAATAACGGCAAAGCCATAATTAATAACAGTACCTGCGACGGTAACGGAACAAAGCTGGGCGTTTATAATAACGGAGAAGTTTATGCATATGATTCAAAATTCATCAGAGGGACTTACATGAGTACACAACCTATCATAATAAACAAAAATTATTCTTTTGCAGCATTTTATAACTGTGAAATTATAGGTGATTTTATTTTAAATGATGAAGCAAAACTCTATTTATCAAATACAACTCATAACCATCAGCCTACCATAAATAATGCTGCTTATGTTCTGGATATCTTTCTTGATACGATTGTGAATGCTTTTATAGATTCGGCAGTTTTAATAACTGGAACAATCAACGATTTTAAAGGTTATCTAAACACTGATAATATAACAGGATATCAAATTGGATATTCTAATCCAGATAGCTCAAATTATAATTTACTTGGTGATATCACTGTCTCTCAGCCCATAATAAGTGATACATTATTTACATGGAATACTCAAAGTATTGCAACAGGCTATTTTCTTTTTTGGTTAACAGCGTATATCAACGGAGATTCCGCAATTTCTGCCAACAGAAATGTATATTTAGATTATAATACAAAGATAAAGTCTGTTTATGATAATAAATTAACCATCCGAAATTTCCCAAATCCATTTCAAAATTCCACCATAATTGAATTTGATAATATAAACAGGCAACCCTATTCACTTGAAATATACGATATAAATGGAAAACTAATTAAAGAATACCGTAATGTTAGGTCCGGCAGAATCGAAATATCCAGAAACGATTTATATACAGGTATTTATATTTATAAATTAAAAAATAAAAATAGTGTTACCGGGACAGGGAAAATGATAATTAAATGATTTTGCAGGCGTTATAATTTTTAAAAATAAATTAAAACGTATTTTATACTAATCGTTAACCAGTATTAAATGAAAAACAAAAAGATTAAAATAATAATAATCTTAATTATTTGCCTTACTGTCAATTCTATTATTGATGTTAAAGCACAATGTCCAACAGGCAAGTATGGAATTGTTCCTGTGTGGCCACAGGGTTGGTCATATACAGATAACGAAAATTGGTATCAAATGATGAGTGACAAGGGAATGGGATATTCTCACTCTATTCTTACCTGGCCTGAATTAGAGGATATTCGCAGTAGCGGACAATTATCTGCTTTTATTAATTATATTGCTCATCTGAGAAATGATTATAATTTTAAATATCACTTACTAATTAGAAATCCGAGTACAACCGTAAACCCTGTTCCTGTTGCCTATTCCGGGTTAAATTTTGAGGATTCAGTATTAACAAATGCCTTTTACGATTTTGTAACTGAAATCATAGATTCTTTTGCTGTAGTATTGGATTACCTCACAATTGGCGGTGAATCAGATGTTTATTTCAATGCCTACCCTAATGAAATTGACGAATATGTTAATCTTCTTTCTGATATAGCAACCTATGTTCACAGTAATTATACTTCAATAAAATTTGCAACTGTTCTTACTTTTGAACATGGTATCCAAACGAATGATACATTATGGCAATTAACGCAGAATTTTTCTGATATGCTTGCTATTACTTATTGGCCGCTGAACAGTGATTTTACAATTATTTCATCTGCAGTTAATGATATTGAAAATAATATTACGGATTTGTTAATTGCAGCAGACAATAAACCGGTAATAATCAAGGAATCGGGTTTGCCATCATCAACATTACTAAATAGTTCTGAAACAATACAAGCTCAATTTGTTGAAGAATTATTTCGTCAGACAATGAACATAGATCAAATTGAAATTGTAGGTTGGGATTTCCTTGCTGATTTCGATAAAGAAAGAGTAGATTACTGGGTTAATTTTCAACAAATATATACTCCTGAATTTAGGGCTTATACAGAAACTCTCGGGTTAATGGATACATTGGGCAATCAAAAACCAGGATATGATGTTTACTTGCAAATGATGGATACAGTTTGTTTACAAAATGCTGTTAATCAAATAGAACATAGTAATAATCTGAATATATATCCAAATCCTGCAGATAATATTGTAAATATTGAATACGACAAAGAGTTTCTTATGGAAATATTTGATGTTACAGGGAGAAAAGTATTGGCATCAAAATTAAAACAAACCAATATTTCAGGATTAAATCCTGCAACTTATATTATTGTGGTAAAAAACAAGGATGGAGTCCTGTTGAAATTAGAAAAACTAATTAAGAAATAATAATAACTAATAATCGACTTGATAAACCATTTGGTCCTATGGGTACTTCTGCTGGAATATTCATGCTTATTGCAGGATTAATAGCTACTTATTTTTCACTTACCGGTTTGGTTTTAGTTTTGATTGGAGCTTTCCTTGGATTCACATCAACAAGTACCCTGGTTGATTCTGCGAAAACTGAGTTGGAAAGTATTAGTAAACAATTTGGGATAGGTTTGAAATAAACAAATGATTAAATGAGTAAATGAGAAGAGGGGCAAAGAGATTAGAAAATTCACTAAACGGAAAAATATGAGCAATTACCAGGTACTTTCCACAAAAGATTATAACCCGTTAAAAATTGGGACGAAAGGAAGATTCCTTCATTATATTCTGCTTTTACTAATCTTTGTTACACCATTAACAATTAATTTATTTTACTATAAAACTATTCCAACTTATGCGAAACTAATTCTGTTATTCGGACTTTTATTGATAATTAGTCTTATTACTGTTCAATTAATAATCAACAGAAACAAGTTACAGAGCATTGGATCAATAACTTTTAACATTAATGGCATTCAAAAAAAGATTAAAGACTTTTCTTCTTCTTACAACTACGAAGAACTTAAAATGTTAAAATTAGAGAAACACTTACCTGCTGTATCTTCCATTGATAGTCCAACTGGATGTAAGACCTATAAAATAACAATTATACCAAAACATAAACCACAAGAAAAACTGATAGTCTCTGATCTGCCGGATGATAATAAAAAGGTTAGTATAATAAAGGCATTAAGGTATATTGAAAAAAAATATCCGATAATAATTAAAATCGATAATTAATTATTGTATGCAAATATTATAGTATTTTAGGGTAGTTAAATCAAAAGAGATAAAACATGATGCCAAAAACTACTGTTATTTTGCATAGTGATTCGCAAAACAATCAGCTGGCTGAGCAATTTAAATTATCTGTCCATTCAATAGTATCACAAATAAACCGGGATTTTGATGTGATATTTCTGGGGAAAACGGATGCTGAAACCAGGGACAGCTTGCAGAAGAATTCAATTGAAATTACAGAGATTGTTGCAAGAGATAAAGATTTTGCTGTATTGATGAATGAAGCGTTAAAGCAATCGGAAGCAGACAATATTCTGTATATTGATAATAGAACCAATCCGGTGATTTTGAAAAAAGCCGCACTCGAAGCGTTTCTGATTTCTGCTGTAAGAAACCCCAAATCCGGACTTTTCTATTCAGATTATGAACTGGAGGATGGTGGGATTATAAAAGAAATAAAACTTCTCTTCCATCATACAGGCCGGGTAAGGGATAATCAGGATTATGGTAATGTTAGTTTTATCAGAAGGGAAGCATTGGATAAAATTTCTCTTTTTGATGAATCGGTTAAGTATAACTCACTTTATGATATGCGTCTTAAAATTTCTGAGCATTATAAACTTACCCGGATCTCAAACAAATATAACGGCTCTTATTATAAGGTAGTCGCCTCGGGAAAAAAGGCAAATGTCTTTGATTACCTGTTAGCAGGAAAAAATGTTCAGATTGAAGCGGAAGAAATTGTTACAGATCATTTAAAACGGATTAATGCATATCTTGAACCCGGAAAATTTAATGCCGCGAAATCTGAGTATAACGATGTTTCAACCCTTGCAGCTTCCGTAATAATCCCCGTTGGACACAGACCTGAATTTATAGGTACCGCGATTGAAAGTATACGGGCTCAAACCGTTCAGGATATTGAGGCAATTATAGTTGTAAATGGAGAAGATAATGACCCTACAATACCTGAAGTTAAGAAATATATGAAAGGTGGCGAACTCTATGATCCCGGGAAACCTGAAGTTTGCCTTATTGTTGTGGATATTAATAGTATAGGTTTCTGTCTGAATTTGGGAGTAAATAATGCCCGTGGAAAATATTATGTGCAGCTTGATTCGGATGATCGTCTGAAACCTGATGCTGTAGAGAAAATCACTGATTGTTTCAAATCATCCCGGGATATTGGAATGGTTATCGGTTCATACGAAGTCTGGGAAAAAGGTGATGATGGATCATTGTCGCAAATGAAGGATATTCCGGTGGTAACACATGATGAGTGGACAGATGATAATGGAAGAAATAATTTGCTGCGTATAAATGGAGCTGGTGCTCCCCGCTCAATCCCAATTCATATTATCAAAGAAATGGGATACTTCGGGATCAATGATGATGCATATGCACGTAACTATGGTGAAGATTATGAAATGGTGAATAAAATTGCAGAATACTATAAAATCGGAAGAATTTACGATCCTGTATATGAAGTTATTCGCCACTCAGGCGGAACAGATCATGCTATTAACCAGGAAGTTATTGACCGGAATGATGAAGCAAAAGATGATATGAGGAGGGAGATAATTATAAGACGTATTGCTTTTAATACCGGATAGGCATTTCAAATTTTAGTCATTTTACATTTACTTACTTATTTTGAAAAACATACTTTTAATAGGAATAGATGGTGGAGCCACAAAAGTAAGCGGCTGGGTAATTAATTACAAGGAAAAAACACAGCTATTTCAAATATCTGATATTAACCTGCAGAAAAAATATTCTGACTACCCTGATCATAATCCCGGTTATGTTCCTGTTGATATCAAAACTCAACTGAGCGAGATGAATAATAAGATTCATTTGACCAGAGAGGAAAAACAGCAAGGTGATGTCTATATGAACGCAACGGCTGATGTCATTATCGGATTATTGGAAAAAAATCCCGGAAAAAAGGCTCTTGTTGGAATTGGAATGCCGGGTCTGAAGACTGCTGATAAACGCGGGATTTCGGCAATTGCAAACGGTCCGCGGATGCCGGAGTTTTCAGAATTTATTGAATTAAAAATTAAAGAAAAAAAACTGACTCTTGGTTCTCCGGTCGCTCATATTGGCAGCGATGCGGATTATTGTGGTTTAGGTGAAGAATATTCAACGGACGGATTATTCAGGGATGTTGAAAATGCTTATTACCTCGGTGGAGGAACCGGTGTTGCTGATGCGCTGAAGCTGAAATGGGAACTTATTCCATTCGACCAGGCTAAAAGCTGGATTGCAAAAGCCTGGGAAATGCAATGCGATAAGGGAATATCTTTTGAACGATATGCTTCTGCCGCGGGAATACAATTTATTTACAGCCGCTATAGCAATATTCCTGTCGAAGAGTTAAATAATAACCATATTTATCCGCCACAAATTCTCGAAAAAGCTTTGTCAGAAGATAAAGCTGCTCTTGATACAATTAATGATGTCAGCATCTATATCGCCACATTATTATATGAGCGTATCACAACAATATATTCCGGCTGGTTGGGACTTTTTTCCTTTGTTAATCCTGCCAGGGAATTACCCGAAAAGGATCATAAATATAGAGGCGTACTTTTGGATCGTATAATCATCGGACAACGTCTTGGTGATTTGCTTGATGATTCAAAACAAACCGGTTTGTTGTGGAGCCGGATTATTGAAAGATTATCGGAATTATTTAATAAGAATAATGATAACCGGCTTAAAAAGAAATATTTACAAAACGGGAAATTCAGGGAAGATTTCATTGCAATTTCAAGGTTGAGGGAAGCACCGGCAATAGGAGCAGGTGTAGATGCATGGCTAACTTATAAAAAAAATAATTTATGTTAATACCGGGAGTTATACCAGATAAAGAACCATTATTGCGGGTTGGAATAATCCTGCCTGAAGACAAGCAAAACTCTCTTTCACTTAAGATCTCAGACTTACACTCCACATCAATTTTAGTAAATAATTCTCAGACTGTTCCGGTATCTGACAATGAAATTGAAATTTCTGTGAATGAAACAGGGATTGAACTGAAAGGGCATAGAGGAGTTGAACCTGTAGCAAACCTTAAGTTTTTTCAAAATAGTGATACCGGATATATTTTAGTGGAACCTGTTATTGCAGGGAGGGGGTTTCACTGGGCAAAATACATCAGTGTAAAATTGCCTTATACACTTGAAATCAAAATTGTTGACGGATCGCTGGTTCTTATTAATGAATTACCTTTAGAATCATATCTTGCCTGTGTAGCAACATCCGAAATGGGTGCTGAATGTCCTGAGGCATCTATCGAAGCCCAGACAATAATTGCCCGGTCATGGATGCTGGCAAATGTAGAGCAAAAACATATTCATCTTGGTTTTGATGTGTGTAATGATGATTGCTGCCAGAGATACCAGGGAGTAAACAATTTAACAACTCAGTCAAAAGCAGGAGCCTTGAACACCCGGGGTCAGGTTTTAATCTATAACAATGAAATTTGCGATACCCGCTATTCAAAATCATGTGGCGGTGTTATGGAGAAATTTGAAAGTCTATGGGAAAACAAGCCCTTGCCATATATGCAAAATATCCTTGATTCAGAAGAAAAACTTAGTGTTGACCTGACAAAGGAACAGGAAATGAAGAAATGGGTGAACAGTGTGCCACGCACTTTTTGCAGCCCGCATTATATCCCCGAAAATAAACTTAAAAAATACCTGGGCAATGTTGATGAAGAAGGAAAATATTTTCGCTGGACAATAGAAACCTCGCAGCAGGAACTTATAGATAATATAAATGAAAAGCTTAAACTAAATGCAAAAGTTGTATTATCACTTAATCCCCTTAAAAGAGCCGGAAGCGGCAGAATGCTGGAACTTGAGATCGGATACATTGATAATAATGATAAAATCAGGACTATTGTTATAGAAAAGGATTATGAAGTCAGACGTGTTCTGCATAAAATGTTTTTGTATAGCTCTGCACTTATAATTGAGGAAATAAGTTCAGGGAATCAGGATTATCCTGAAGGCTTTATTTTTAAAGGAGCCGGTTGGGGACATGGTGCCGGATTATGCCAGATCGGAGCACTGGGAATGGCATTGAATGGCTATAAAACAGACAAAATAATGTATCATTATTATCCCGGCTCAGAACTGAAAAAAATATATTAACAAAAAAGCCAACCCCCCAACTCGTAACCAAACCGGAAACATGAATTCAAAAAACAAATCCTATCGTTCTCCCTGGTCGTGGATACCATCCCTCTATTTTGCTGAGGGTATTCCATACATAATTGTAATGTTTGTTGCTAGTGACATGTATAAAACCCTGGGTGTTTCAAATACAGCACTTGCATTCTGGACCAGTATTTTATACCTGCCATGGGTGATAAAACCATTGTGGAGTCCGTTTGTGGATATTTATTCTACAAAACGGAAATGGATCGTATGGATGCAGTTGATATTAGCACTGGCATTTTTTGGAGTATCATTTGCACTGCAATTGCCCTGGTGGTTCCCGGTTACACTTATGTTCTTATGGGTGATGGCATTAACATCGGCAACACATGATATTGCTGCAGACGGATTCTATATGCTTGCCCTGGATGAACACACCCAGGCATTCTTTACAGGAATCCGTGCTACTTTCTACAGGCTGGCAATGATTGCAGGACTTGGCCTGGTAGTGATAATTACCGGTTTGATATTGGATAATACGGGGTTAGATACTTTGAATGTCAATATCATGGCAGTTTCGCAATCCCGGATTACGGATACTGTCCACGAAAAGGATATTGAAATTGTTGAAGAAGACGGCAAACCGAGGATCCTTGTTTTTCCTGAGGATGTTAAAGTACCGCTTTATAATAAATCCGATCCTGATCCCTGTGATTCTGCAGTTATCTTTTTTGCTTTGTCAGCACCGCCTGAAGATGGCAAAATTGTTAAAATGACATTTGGACATAAAAAGGGAAGTCAGGACATATATCTGGCAAGTACCGGGATATTTGAATTTGATAAAAGCAATTGGAATATTCCAAAAAAAGCAACTATTAAAGTAAAACCAAATCTTAAAAAAACCGCAAGTGCCAGGTTTGATGCAAAAGCTGGTAATGTTCCGTTTAGCTGGTCAGTATCAATTGCTTTTTTGGGGATACTTTTCCTATTGCTTAGTCTGTATCATAAATATATTCTCCCTTCTCCTGAATCAGATAACAGGAAAAACAAGAAACAGGAAGGTTCTTATTTTCATGTATTTGCAACTTTTTTCAAAAAGGAAGGAATAATACCTTCAATTATTTTTCTGTTGCTTTACCGTTTTTCAGAATCACAGCTAACAAAAATGGCTTCTCCTTTTTTACTTGATTCACACGAAAACGGGGGACTGGCATTATCATTGACCGAAAAGGGTATTGCTTATGGTACAGTTGGTCTTATAGCATTAATGGCCGGGGGAATACTGGGTGGTATTGTTGCTTCACGAAATGGATTGAAAAAATGGATATGGTGGATGGCTGTAAGTATTAATGTTCCGAATGTAGTTTATATTTTTATGTCTTATGTGCTTCCGGATAACCTGATTGTGATTAACGCTTGTATTGCAGTTGAGCAATTTGGTTACGGATTTGGATTTACAGGTTATATGCTTTATATGTTGTATATAGCCGGTCAGGGAGAGTATAAAACAGCACATTTCGCTATTGGTACAGGATTCATGGCGCTGGGAATGATGATCCCGGGAATGATCAGTGGAGCGATACAGGAATTTCTGGGTTATCAGCATTTCTTTGTCTATGTGATAATATGCACTATCCCGAGTTTCGCAGCTCTGTGGTTCATTAAAATCGATCCGGCTTTTGGTGTTAAAAAGAGCAAAGAGCAGAGAGCATAGAGCAAAGAGTGAAGAAAAACTAACCGCAGAGATCGCAAAGAAGGCGCAAAGTTCGCATAAGAATATTTGCACTTTGCGTTCTTAGCGCATCCTTAGCGTACTTGGCGGTTAATTCTTTAATAAACGTTGGAATTTATCATAAAAAAACAAATTCGCTATGGTTAGAAAAATACTGTTTCTTTTTCTATTCCCGGGATTTATTTTTATTACAGATATTAAATCCCAGCCAAAAGTAAAAACCGGACTTGAGGTTTTAATGTCAGATGATTATAAGATCCTGCATGGTAAGAGAGTCGGATTAATAACTAATCAAACCGGTGTGGATTCAAAATTAAGATCAACAATTGATATTCTGTATGATGCTCCGCAGGTAAATCTTGTCGCGTTGTTCGGACCTGAGCACGGAGTTCGTGGCGATTATTCCGCAGGTGAACATGTTGGTTTTTATACCGATAAAAAGACCGGGCTGCCGGTATATTCATTGTATGGCAAAACCCGGAAACCTACTCCTGAGATGCTCAAAAATATTGATGTCCTGGTGTATGATATTCAGGATATCGGATGCCGGTCGTATACCTTTATCAGTACTATGGGTTATGCTATGGAAGCTGCGGCTGAAAATAATATCGATTTTGTTGTGCTTGACAGGCCAAACCCATTGGGAGGCTGTAAAATTGAGGGTCCTGTTGTAGAGGAAGGATATTTTTCAATAGTCAGCGCTTTCCCGATTCCTTATGTTTATGGACTAACCTGCGGCGAGCTGGCGAATTTATTAAACAAAGAAAAATTATTGACAGATAATAAATCTTGTAAATTAACTGTAGTACCAATGAAGGGCTGGAAGCGGAAAATGAAATTTGAAGATACCGGACTGGAATGGGTTCTTTCATCTCCTCATATTCCACATGCTTATTCTGCTCCATATTATGTTGCAACAGGAGTTATGGGAGAACTGGGAGTGTTTACCGAAGGTGTCGGTTATACTCTTCCTTTTCAAATATATGCCGCCGAATGGATTGATCCTTATAAGCTGGCAGATGCAATGAATGCTCTTGATTTGAAGGGTGTGATTTTCCGTCCTGTTGTTTTTAAACCATATTATGGGAAGTGGGCAAAGAAAGAAATGAAAGGTGTCCAGGTACATATTATTGATGCGGATAAATTTAATCTGATGGGATTACAGTTTATGTTTATGGATGTGCATCATACTATGTATCCTGATATAGATGTATATGAATTATCAACAACAAGGCATAATATGTT
>JAUXED010000028.1 GCA_030618105.1 Bacteroidota bacterium
TTTTATTTTCTGTTCTTTCTTCGGCTTGCATACAACGAATTACCAACAATTGTAGTCCGCCAATTAAATGTAAGTTACATAAAAATTTTGTATTGATTCTCAGCCACGGCACCACGCAGCTCATTAGCCGCATCCCATAGTTCCTTCCCAAAGTCAATGTCGGGGCGGGAGTTATTGGATTTCTTATTCATTAGGGTCATCAGGGTAATTGGTTTTACCCAAAATTAGCAATAATCAGGAGATTTTTATATATGTATTTAACGAAAAAATATTTTCGTTTTTTGAAAACAACTCTTCCAGGTCCGTTGGACTCTGGAAGGTTGTTACACCTGAAGACCTGCCAGAGTCCGCAGGACCTGGCAGAGTCGAAAAAAAAGAAGAAGAAGATATTTTACCATTCAAACCACTTTCGGGGTGTATAACCACCGAAAGGGTTAACGATTCACAGGGCGGGTGAGTGAAATGTCTCATGAGCAGGTTTAAGCGGTGGAATATGGGAGCGAAGTTGAAGGGAAAAACATTTCAAATAATTGGGTATACATAAAAGTTATGTATATATTTGCAAATGTTTAATGTATACATAAAACTATGGAAATATATAACAGAAGTTTATACTATAATCAAATCTCTCCTTTTATCGGAAAAAACTTAATAAAAGTAGTTACCGGTCAGCGTCGTGTGGGTAAAAGTTTTTTTTTAAAACAAATATTGAACGAAATAAAGCAAGAGGATGCGCAAACACAGATAATTTTTATAAATAAGGAAGATTTTGCTTTTGACAGCATAAGAAATAATGCCGATTTGGTAAATTATGTGGAAAGTAAAACTTCTTCGAGTAAAAGTATTGCTTTGTTTATTGATGAAATTCAGGAAATAGAGAATTTTGAAAAAGCATTACGCCATTTTCATTCAAAAGAAATATTCGATATTTACTGCTCCGGAAGTAATGCAAACCTTTTATCGGGAGAACTTGCCACGCTTTTAAGCGGCAGAAGCATAGAGATAGAAATTCTCAGTTTGACCTATCCCGAATTTTTACAGTTTCACAAATTGAATGATAATCTGGATAGTTTTGATAAATATCTTTTTTTTGGTGGAATGCCCAATTTGATACATTTTAATCTAAGTGAAGATATTGTATATGACTATCTTAAAAATCTATATAACACCATAATCGTGAAAGATGTCATAACAAGGCATTCGATACGTAATGTTACATTTTTACGAAATTTGTCTTTATATATTGCTGAGAATACCGGAAGTATTATTTCAGCCAAAAGCATTAGCGATTATCTTAAATCGCAGCAAATTAAAATGTCATCGGTATTAGTGCAGGATTATCTTAGTTATTTAAGCGAAGCATATTTTATACACAAAGTTAACAGGAGCGATATACAAGGGAAAAAGATATTTGAGATAGGAGAAAAATACTTTTTCAACGATATAGGTATGCGAAATGCCCTGATTGGTTATAGAGTATCCGATATTTCAAAAATACTGGAAAATATTGTTTTCCTGCATCTAAAATCAGCGGGCTATCAAATTACCGTAGGAAAGGACCGTACAAAAGAAATAGATTTTGTAGCCCGTAAAAAAAGCGAACTTTTGTATGTACAGGTTTGCTATCTGCTTAAAGAACAGTCAACAATAGAAAGAGAATTCGGAAACTTACGAAAAATAAAAAATAATTACCCTAAAATAGTGGTGTCAATGGATAAAACATCAAAAGCTTCATATGAAGGAATTGAACACTTTCATGTAAAAGATTTTTGTCTGAATTTCCCGCTATGAAAAATGAACCGGAAGAAAAAAACCACAACATTACAGGGGTTGCATACCGGCACATATATCACAAAAACAAATTAAGGTTTGATAGTTCAGAGAAAGCATTTGCTAATGCTATAATTTACAGAAATTTACATGGTGTGTAATAGATAATTCTAAGCTGATATATCAGAAACAACTATATCAGGGTATATCATCGTAACTTATTTTAGTTGTCCCCATAAATGTACCGACCCAAATATTTCTTTCTAAATCACTTGCCAAAGCCCTGATAATATTGCTAATTAAACCATCGTCAACGGTATAATTTATGAAGGCGTCTTCAGTAAAACAAGACAGACCTTTTTCAGTTCCAACCCAAATATTTCCATTCATATCTGCTGTTAAAGAAGTAATAAAATCATATATTAATCCATCTTGAACTGTATATTTAGTCCAAGTATCATCTAATTTATATAATCCCGGATATGTTCCAAACCACATAGCTCCATCCGATGCACAAATGGATGCCATAACAAATGAATTAAGGCCATTTATTTCATGTATCCAATTTGTTCCGTTAAATTTTGATAAACCACTTATACAACTACCCACCCATATATTTCCTGCTAAATCACAGCATATCGTATGGATGTGCCCATGACCTTGTGAAACAGTAACATTAACAGTGTCACTCGTAAAAGTTGATCCATCAAACTTAGAAATGCCATTTTTTATTGTTCCAATCCAAATATTATTATCCAAATCAACTGCTATTGAGCGAATATCATTATTTACCAATCCATCACTTTCGGAATAATTGGTCCAGGTTGATCCATCAAAATGAGATAGTCCCCCACTTGTACCAATCCAAAGATTTCCTAAACTATCCACTGTAATTGCCTTAACCTCATCATTGATCAAACCATCAGCTGTTGTAAAGCCAGTCCAGGTAGTTCCATCAAATTTTGAAAGACCCTGTGTTGTTCCAAACCAGATATTATTTTCATGGTCAACAACGATAGATAGTACGTGGTTATTGATTAAACCATCACTTTCCGTGTAGTTTTTTGTAAAGGATTTTTTATTGTCAATATAATCAGTTTTAGTTTCAGTATCTGAACCATAATTATTGGTTACTGTTAAAGAAACTGTATAAGTTCCTGCTGTATTGTAAGTATGCCAAGGATTTTGCGATGTAGATGTTCCTCCATCACCAAAATTCCATGACCAGCTTGTCGGTGTGTTTGTTGATTGATCTGTAAAACTAACAGAGTCACCTTCAGTTATTGTAGTTTGGTTAGCTATAAATGCTGCAACCGGACTATTATTTTCATTATCATCTTTGTTACATGCAAATAACAAAGTCAGAGGTAAAATAATTAATACTAGTTTTTTCATAATTCTACTTTACAACTATTAAAGTTCTTTGAAATATCTGTAAAAATAGCATCTTTAATACAATTAACATAATTAGTTAATGTCTCAGAAGATGAAGCTGTGATAAACGGTGCAACTACAAACTTTACTTAAGGAAATGAAACCGCATACGCCGTAATTTACCCAAGTTTCTTAACCCGGAAAATTAGCTTCGTTGTCCAGGTTTGTTATCAGCATATTTGGTGATCACCTTATTAATGCTTTTTCTCTTTTTTTCCTCCATTCATTTTCAGAAAAAGGCGGGGGGATCAGTTCTTCCGGATTCTTTTGTTTAAGAGAAAGTGCCCCGGTTGAACAGGAAGTGACACAGAGACCGCATCCAAAGCAAAAAGAAGTATCAACTATACAAATATCGTCGATAATTTGCAGGGCATTGAACTGGCATCGATCAATACATGTTTCACATGCATTACACAAATTTTTATCAACAACTGCATAAAAGTCAGACCGGGCTATTGAATTAAGACTGCCATATTCAACCATTCCCCGAAGCACACCACATGAACAGGTGCAGCAGTTGCAAATATAATTTATATCTTTCTGTGTATTGCTTGTCGAATGTACCAGCCCTTCCCTGTCAGCTTCAGCCAGGATATCTAATGCTTCTTCTTTGGAGATTGACCTGATATCATCTATACGGTCAAAAGCACCCGGTCTGGCAGAAAACACCAGGCAGTTTTCAACCGTATGGTCGCAACCCTGACCGATCAATTTTTTCTGGACCCTGCATATACAATTCAAAACACCCCAGGATTTGGCATCATCAAGATATAATGAGGCTTTTTCATATGGCATAACATCTATATTTACCGGGATTGTCTTTTCAATGGGAATTATCCTGTGGACTGAAGGATCAACTATCATTGTCTTATAAAAGCCTTCTTTGTAATAAGCCTCGAAAAGTTCTGCAAACTCCTTATCTATCTTAGCATTCTGGCGTTCGTAAAAACCAACAACAAAAGGGATCAGGCAAAATGTAAAACCCTTGCCCGTCTCTCTTTTTAGCTCAATAAGCCCCTTTTTAACCATCCCTATTAACAGAAATTTAACTTCAGATTCACCGGCATTGTTCTTCTCTGCAACTGTTTTGATGGATTGATATTCCAGGCTTAAGGTAGAAGCCAGCTTTGCCTCTTCCGGGGTAAAAAGTTTTGCCAGTAATTTTAACTCCACTCCGCTTTTGGTTTTAGGAAAACGGTTTGGTATCTGATCCAGGCGATCGGCAAGTTTTTGATATATCTTACTCATAATACGAAAATACTAATAGCTGATGGACTCATAATTTACCTCCTGTTTTTAAAAAATTAATAAACCATAGCGTGGTTTTTCATATAACGATTGCAGATGTGTAAACTTACATATATTTTAACGATGTCCGCTAATTTTTAACTACATGTACATCCTAAAAAATAGTCTGTATATGTACTCTTAATGCATATCATCCCTTAATCTCCATGCAACTTTTAAATTCACACAGGAGTTATTTTCCTGTCAGTTAGGTTATTATAGCTGACCCAGTTTTTCTTTTTCTTACTTGAAGATAACTGAACAAATGCAGTGAGTCATCCTGTACCCCTGACATTTAGTGCCAAAGTGTTGTGTGCCGTATTAATGTTTGAGATAATCAATAAAATACTATTGAATAACCCAGTCAGTGTACGTTGTAGTGAATGTTCCCAATTTGTTTCCCTCTTCAACTATAGGTTGTAGCTTCTCCTGTGCAGATTTTCCTAATTCATTCAAACTTTCATCTTCATTAAAGTATTTGTTCCTGGTCTCCTCTGATTCGAACAACCAAATCATAGCAAGACTACTTTCATTCTCCCCTCTGATACCTTTGGCGATATACAATTTCACTCCGGGAAAATTCTTCTCAAATTCAGGAATGTACTTGGTTACAGAAAAATCTATAAATTGATCCATAGTAACATCCGGATTGAGAGTTATGGTCATAAAATGAAAACCAACGAGATTTCCCTTTTGTAATATTTGCCCAAAAGTGGTTCCTACCACTAAGATCAGAGCTGCTGTAAGAATTAATTTTTTCATGATTACTTAGGTTTTAAATTAGTTAATAAAAAAAGTCAACTCATTTAGCCTGATTAATTCATAAAAGCCACGAATTCACTAATTATTAACAAATTATGATAATTATTCTTTTTCTTCATTCGTGCATTAGTGGCTTATAGTTAGATATTTATAGAAATTCATGAATTAATTAGGTTAGATGAGATATTTTTCAAATGGCACACAAAGTTTTTGAATATATAATCTTACATTTCTTTTGTTTTTGTTCACTTGTTTTAACTACATATATCATTAGTATTGCGTTAACTTTTTAAAATTAGTCATAAAAAATAGATATACAATTAATTACAAGCGTTTTTTGATTTTTTGATTTCAAATTGTATGATAGCAATAAAAATCATGTTATCATGCATAAAGAAAAAAAGGTTTTCCTGAAAATCTTAGACGAATAAAGTTTTATGATGAAGAACAGAAAAAGACCTATGTGTTTTTAACTAATAATTTTGAAATTTCTGCATTCACTGTAGTAAGAAATAATTCCTAAGTTTTGTTTTATAATTTTTTCATTATATTTGCACCCGCTTAATTAATTAATAATACAATATGGCAAATCATCCATCAGCAATTAAGAGAAACAGGCAATCAGAGAAAAGAAAATTGCACAACAAGTATTACGCTAAAACTGTACGTAATGCAATAAAAAAATTACGCGAAACAACAGCTAAGAAATCTGCTGATAAACTTTATCCGGAAGTTATTTCAAAGATCGATAAGTTAGCCGGAAAAAGCCATCTTCATAAAAACAAGGCCGCAAACCTTAAATCAAAACTTGCCAAACATGTAAATGGATTGTAAGAATATTTCTCAGTATATATTAAGAAAAGGTGTCCCTTTAAGGACGCCTTTTTTTTTGCCAATGTCACAAACATATTCCCTATCCGTCCTGTTTTGTTAATCTTTTTTCTTACTTTTATTACACCTACAAATTCGCACTGAGAATGATACCTAACAACTATCTAAAAATAAAAGACCTGGCTGAAGAAGACCGGCCAAGGGAAAAATTGCTGGCAAAAGGAATAAGTTCATTATCTGATGCTGAACTTATTGCGATACTCATTGGGTCGGGCAATAGAAATGAATCGGCGGTTGACCTGGGGAAAAAAATACTTGGGTCTGTCAGCCATAACCTTAATGAGCTGGGGAAATTATCCATCCATGACCTGATGAAAATGAAAGGTATTGGCCATGCAAAAGCCATTACAATACTTTCAGCACTCGAACTTGGAAGGAGAAGAAAATCCTCTGAAACAATCAAAAAAAAGAAGATATCCAGCAGCAGGGATGTACTGGATTATTTTCAACCCCTGCTGGCCGATCTGCACTACGAAGAATTCTGGGTTTTGCTCCTGAACCGTTCAAACCGGGTTATTAACAAAATAAAGATCAGCCAGGGAGGAATATCAGGAACTGTTATTGATGTGCGGCTTATTTTAAAAAAAGCAATTGAACATGAAACATCGTCCATTATACTGTGTCACAACCATCCCTCGGGTAATCTTGAGCCCAGCGAATCGGATAAAAAGATCACCCAAAAGCTTAAGGAAGCCGGAAAGGTAATGGATATTAGTGTGGTAGATCATTTAATTATATCAGATAACGGCTACTTTAGCTTTGCTGATGAAGGCTTGTTAACGTGATTAACTATCCCCTGTGTCTATAAAATATGTGCCATATCAAGAGTTAAACTTCAGCAAATGGGACAGATGTATTGACACAGCCTATAACCGTGAAATTTATGCTTACTCATGGTTTCTTGATTCTGTTACCGACCACTGGGATGCACTTGTTGAAAATGATTATGATAAAGTTATGCCTCTTCCGGTAAGTTCTTTCATGGGGAAATCTTTTATTTACCAACCCCTGATGGCGCCGGAACTTGGAATCTTCTCTCCTGACCCTGTTCACAAAAACACGATTAATGAATTTATTGGTCTTGTTTTTGAAAAATATAAATACGCCGAACTTCCTTTCAATAAATTTCTTGAGACTGATCTCTCTTTTGCAAAGTATAAATTAAAACAATCATTTGACCTGGACCTGATCTCTCCATATCAAAAAATATTTGCGAACTTCACTAATGAAGCAAGGAGAAAAATAAAGTTTGCTGAAGATTCAGGACTTTTTATTTCAAAAGGACTTATTCCCAATAAGATACTTAAATTTCACCGGGATATAAAAATGCCATTTTCCCACAAGTTCAATAACCCTTTTTATAGCAAATTGCGACGACTGATCTCTCTTTCTATACAAAACAGAACGGGTGAAACATTCGGAGTTTATACTTATGAAAATAACTTATGTTCCCTCGGATTCATAATTAAAACAAAGGATAAATTAGTTCTTTACCTTGTAGCATCAGATAATTTCGGTTTAAAGAAAAACACCACATGGTTCCTTATCGATCATATTATCAGGTTGTATTCCGAAAGAAATATTACCCTGAGATTCGAACCTTTCATATTTCACCACATTAGTAACCACTCGAAGATCACTTTTAATTACAAAAAAAAGAACCTGAACTATCAATATAATATCTTTACATCTTTTGGTGCAAAAAAGTATCTGTACCCGGTTTTCTATAACAAAACCATTCCATGGTATTTTAAGCAATAATACCAGGTGTGAGTCTGTAAAATAATGTTTCTAAAGAGTTACGGGTTACGAGTTACGAGTTCATGTTGGCTTCAGACTTATAAAGATTCACCCTCATAGTGTCTTTGCAAGCCTCAGCCATTTCTTCAACTGACCTGTCAAGAAGCGGATGCCGGAGTGTGGGTGCTATTTCTAATAATGGCAAAAGGGTAAATTTTCGTTTATGCAATCGCGGATGCGGAATTACCAGGTCATCTGAATAAAAAATTTCTTCATCAACAAACAAAATATCAATATCAATGATTCGTCCATTATATCGTGAATTATCGCGTTTCCTGCCGAGTTTTCTCTCAATATCATGTATTTTCCGGAGAACTTCTTCAGGGGCAAGGACAGATTTAACTATTAATGCCTGATTCAGGAACCAATTTTCATGTTCAAACCCCCATGGCTCGGTTTCATATAAAGATGAGACAGAAGTGATAACACCAATTCTTTCACGAATCAAGGATATGGCAGATGAAAAATAATAAGATCTGTCACCCAGATTACCACCTAATAACAAATAATAATTACAAGTTTTCAAATTACCTGACTTAAAACCTGACAAAAATGAGAAAAACAAAACAAACAGACAACAGAAGAGGCATAATTTTATTATTACGTCCAACCTTTTAACTTTGCAGAAAACATATTTATATATATTCATTTATTTTTATTGATTATGAAAAGTTTTCTGAAGTATACACTTGCCACAATAGTTGGTATAATGATATCATCTATTTTAATGATAATAATCGGTATTGGATTTATCGGCATTATAGTTTCTGTGGGTGATAAACCTGTAGAAGTAAAATCAAATTCAATCCTTCATTTCAAAATTGCGCAACCGATACCGGACAGGGGATCAAATAATCCTTTTGAGGGGTTTGATTTTACAACTTTTACTATTTCACCACAAATTGGTCTGGATCAGATCCTGAAAAATATTGAAAAAGCAAAAACAGATGACCGTATAAAAGGTATTTACATTGAAACAGGCATGTATTCTCCGGGTATTGCTACGCTTGAGGAAATAAGAAATGCACTGATCGATTTTAAAGAATCCGGAAAATTCATTATCTCATTCAGTAACAATATCTTATTACAATCTAATTATTACCTCTCAACCGTTGCTGATAAAATATACATGAATCCGGCAGGGATTATGGAATTCTGGGGACTTCGTTCAGAGGTTGTGTTTTTCAAAGGAGCAATGGAAAAGCTTGGGATAGATATGCAGATAATCCGTCACGGGGAATATAAAAGTGCCATTGAGCCTTTCACTTCAGATCATATGAGCGAAGAAAGCCGGAAACAAACCCTTGCATATATGAATTCTATATGGGATGGTATGGTTAATAAAATATCGAATACCAGAAATATTCCAGTGCAAAAACTTAATAAATATGCTGATGATCTTGCAATTAACAAAATCAGTGCTGCTCTTGAAGCTAATCTTATCGATTCAATGAAATATAAGGATGAAGTGTTGACTGAACTGTTGCAATTATCGGGACTTGAAAAAGAGAGTAAACTGCGTCTTGTAAGTATGTCTAAATATGCAAAAATACCCAAAGAAAAAACCAAAGGATTCACAAGAGATAAAATAGCTATAGTTTATGCCTCCGGAGTTATTGGATTTGGAGAGGGAACAAAATCTTCTATCGGATCGGTAAAATATGCTAACAGCCTGCGAAAAGCCAGGAAGGATACCAATATTAAAGCCATAGTAATAAGAGTTAATTCGCCGGGAGGAAGTGCGCTTGCTTCAGATATTATCTGGAGGGAAGTGGATCTTGCCCGCCAGGTGAAACCGGTAGTAGCATCATTCGGCAATGTTGCTGCCTCAGGTGGTTATTACATTGTTTCAACAGCTGATACTATTGTTGCCCAACCCAATACAATAACAGGATCAATTGGAGTTTTTGGGACCATTCCCAATACTCAAAAATTTCTGAACGATAAATTGGGAATTACAATTGATGTTGCCAAAACAAATAAACATTCTGATTTCGGGGCTTTTTACCGTCCTTTAAATGCAGCAGAAAAACAATTTCTCAGAACAGGAATTGAAGAAACTTATAAAACCTTTGTCTCTTATGTTGCAGAGGGTAGAAAAATGAGTTTTGAAGAAGTGGATAAAATTGCACGGGGTCGTGTTTGGAGCGGAATTGATGCAAAGGAAAATGGTCTTGTTGATATTATTGGCGGTCTTAATAAAGCAGTAGAAATTGCAGCTGAAATGGCAGGACTTGACAACTACAGGATCACATCACTCCCTGTACAGGAAGATCCTTATCAAAAACTCCTGAACGAATTGTCAGGAAATATTAAGATGAGGATGATCAGTTCTGAGCTTGGTGAAGCATACAGGTATTACCATAATCTTAACCGGTTATTGGATATGGATGGTATTCAAACAAGGCTTCCTTACGAAATTGAAATCTATTAATTCTCTATATGCAAAATTATTTGCCTGAAAAAAAACATGCTTTTACCAGGCTGTTTTTATTTCCCTTTACTTTGATCTATGGGTTTATTACAGGTGTCCGGAATTTGTTGTTTGACCTGAATATCCTGAAGGAAAAGGAATTTCCCCTGCCAATAATCTCGGTTGGGAATATCACTGTTGGTGGTACAGGAAAAACACCCCATATTGAATATCTGATTAGTATACTGAAAGATAAATTCAATGTTGCTGTATTGAGCAGAGGATATAAAAGAAACACAAAGAATTTCCTGATGGTCTCAAACCGGTCAACATACAAAGAAGTAGGTGACGAACCCTGTCAGATCCAAAAAAAATACCCCGGTATTAAAGTAGCTGTCGACCGGAAGAGGGTAAATGGGGTGAAGAATCTTATTAATAAATTTAATGACCTGGATGTAATTCTTCTGGATGATGCTTTTCAGCATAGGTATGTAAAACCCGGTTTGTCAATACTGCTTGTTGACTATTCCCGTCCTCTAAAAAATGATTTAATTTTACCGGCAGGCAGATTAAGAGAAAGGTCAATTGAAAGAAAAAGAGCTCATATAATAATAGTCACCAGGTGTCCTGCAGACATTACACCTGTTGAAAAGGAAAAGCTTAAGAAAGAGTTGGTTTTGTTTCCTTCCCAGCATGTTTTCTTCACAACCATCAACTATGAGGATCTTTCACCGGTATTCAACAAAAATGAACAAAAATTATCCTGTAATTACTGCAAAAAGGAAAAATACAACCTGCTTCTGGTAACCGGAATAGCTAATCCGCAACCACTGAAAAATTATCTTCAATACTACTTCAATAATATTTCAGAGATCCGCTTCCCCGATCATCATGCGTTCAATGAAAAAGATATTATAAAAATTACAGGTGATTTTGAGAAATTACCAGGTAAAAACAAGATCATATTAACTACTGAAAAAGATGCTATTCGCATGCAAAATTTTAGTAATATTACAGGCTCTTTTACAAAAAAAATATACTTTATTCCCATCCGCGTTGAGTTTCCGGGTAATCAAAAAGATGAATTTAACAGGTTAATTCAGTATTATGTTAGAGAAAATAAAAGAGACAATATCTTACTTAAATAAACAAACCGTGATAACCCCGGAAGTGGGGATTGTGCTCGGTACAGGGCTTGGAGGCCTTGTAAAAGAAATTGAAACAGAAACTGAAATCAGGTATCAGGATATCCCAAATTTCCCGGTATCTACAGTTGATGGTCATGATGGTAAACTGATATTTGGGGTGCTTGGCGGCAAAAAGGTTGTTGCCATGAAAGGCCGTTTTCATTATTATGAAGGATGGGGAATGGATGAAATCTCCTATCCGGTTCGGGTACTCAAATTTCTTGGGATCCAATATCTTTTTCTTTCAAATGCCAGTGGTGGTGTAAATCCCGACTTTAATACAGGCGATATGATGATTATTGAAGATCACATAAATCTTCTTCCTAACCCCCTGATAGGCAAACATTATCCGGAGTTTGGCTCCAGGTTCCCTGATATGAGTAACACTTATTCACAGGAACTTATAAAAAAAGCAGAAGTTATTGCAGATAAGCTAAATATAAAGATCCATAAAGGAATATATACCGCCACCACAGGGCCTACTTTTGAAACAACAGCTGAATACAAATATTTCAGGGTGATTGGTTCCGATGCCGTAGGTATGTCAACCGTACCGGAAACAATAGTTGCACACCAGATGGGAATTAAATGCTTCGGTATATCTGTTATTACTGATCTTGGTGTTCCCGGGAAAATTGAATTCACCACGCATGAACATGTTCAGGATGTTGCCGGAAATACTGAGAAGAAGATGACATTGATAATAAAAGAGTTGATAAAAGTTTTATAGCATCTGTACTCTATTGATAAAAGCACTTATATGCCAAAGCAGAAAGATTTCAAAACAAACCATGTTGTTTTAGTTTCATCTGCCCATCTTTTCCACGATACTTTTACATCCTTTCTCGCACAGGCACTTCCAATTCTGATTGACAAATTCGGTATCAGTAAAACTCTTGCCGGGCTACTATCAATAGTACAGAGAATTCCCTCTTTGTTCAATTTCCTGGTTGGTATTATGGCTGAAAACATGAAGGCCAGGTATCTGGTTATTTTTACCCCGGCTGTAACCTCGGTGGCTATGAGCCTTATTGGTGTTGCTCCGGGATATATATTCCTTGTAATTCTTCTGTTTATCAGTGGTATCAGTTCAACATTGTTCCATGTTCCGGCTCCTGTAATGATTAAAAAACTGTCGGGTTCCAGGATTGGAAAAGGCATGAGTTTTTTTATGCTCGGAGGGGAACTTGCACGAACACTCGGGCCACTGGTTATTGTAGGTGTTGTATCACTCTGGGGGCTTGAAGGCACTTATAAACTTATTCCCTTCGGACTGGCGGCTTCACTATTTCTGTTCATCAAGTTAAGGAAAGTAGATATAAGCAGTAGCTTTGAGGGACCAAAAACAAAACCGGAATACTGGAAGATCTTTAAAAAATTCCTTCCGGTTTTTATTGCCATAGGAGGCATTACTTTTTTCCGTGCTGCTATTAGAGCTTCATTAACCCTGTATCTTCCCGTTTATATAACTGAAACCGGCGGAGAATACTGGTTTTCAGGCGTTTCCCTGTCAGTTCTTCAACTGGCCGGCGCTCTCGGAACATTTTACGCAGGGCCTATTTCAGATAAGATTGGCAGGAAAAGTTCGCTGTTAATAATTACCATTGTTTCACCTTTGCTAATGTACATTTCTAGTTTTATCCAGGGATTCTGGACCCTTCCTCTGTTAATCCTAATGGGGGTTTTTCTAATCGCTTCAACACCAATTTTATTAGCAATAGTTCATGAATTGGAAACTGAAAGGCTTGCTTTTGTGAATGGTGTTTTTATGACCATTAGCTTTACAATGGGTTCACTTATGGTTTTGCTGGTTGGTATCGCGTCAGATTTTTTTGGGATTATTTTTACATACAAAGCATCCGCATTCGTCGGACTTATAGCTATAGTTTTTGTCCTTTTTCTGCCTGGCAAGTCGAAACAATAAGTTATCTCACCTTAATTCGTTTAATCCCTTAAAATGAATTGGCAATAAACCGGTTCAATTTTGAGCGATTGAATACCTATTATTTATAAAAATAGAATAATAACAGATTTTTTCATGGGTTTAAATAAACATTTTGTATCCTGGAGCAATTTGTCTCACTATTTGCCTGAATACTTATAATTCACCCCCTATCCCTAACCCTTTCCCCCAAGGTGGAAAGGGGACTGTTTCAATTTAACGACTTGATTTTTAATGTCCTGAATTACATTTTCAATATCATTAAATACCGCCTGATTTGGAAATCGTATTACTTTCAATCCAAATGATTCCAAGTCGCTGGTTCTTTCAATATCTTCCTTTTTCTGAAATTTATGAATTTCTCCATCCAATTCTATTACTAAACTACATTCATAACAAAAGAAGTCTACAATATAAATACTAATTGGATGTTGCCTCCTGAAGTACTGTCCTAAAATTTGTCTTTTTCGCAATTTTGACCATAACAGTTTTTCCGATTCGGTCATCCGTTTCCTCAGAATTTTAGCCTTCTCTTTAATATTATCACTTGCTCCAAATGTATGAGTAGCCTCAACAGTCCTGCCCAGGTATACCATTATATTGATTTTATTTCTTTACATAAAACTAGTTAAAAATGACTAATTGCTAAAGCTCAATTACATCCATTTCTCCTTCCCCCCTGGGGGAAGGCCACAACGAAAGTTATAACTTTCTCGCTAGTATAGCGGGATGGGGGTAGTTATTAAGCTACTTCAACCTCCCTGCCAAAACACATGTCTTTTTGTAAGTCTTTAAGTTCCCTTTCAGGTCAAATATTTCTACATAAACCAAATAAATTCCTACCGGTGCTTTTTGGTCCATATCATCAAGACCATCCCAGGAAACTAATCCCTCAACAGATAAAAGTTCATTTCTGATAAGGTGCCTGATAATTCTGCCTTTTGCATCAAATACATATACAGATGCAACATGTCCCGGGTCTTTAAAAGCAAAATGTATCTGAACAATATCATCTACCCCGTCATTATCCGGCGAAAAAACTTCAGGTACCAGCCATACTTCTTTTTCAGATTCATTATACTCGGAATACTGAGAATTTAAATATCCCGGTGTACCAAAACCGGCATTTTCTGCAGCAGAGTGCCAGTTTGATTCACGGTTAGTCGGGTTATTAAAATTTATTCTTTCCAAAGAAATACCTTCAACTGAACTCAACAGTGGGAAGTGCATATCCTCATTATATGAAAATTCATCAAATACCTGCTGCCGCTTGTCTGTAAGGATAACTTTCCCTTCTTTGTTACTAAAAGAAGGCATATCAGATATCTGCAATAATGCCCCCGGATCAGCAAAATAATATTGCTCCTGAAGCTTCGGAATATCAACTGTAACAGCAAGATATCCGGACGGAAACAACAATGCCGGTTCTTCCGAAAACGGACATATGGATTTTAACTTATCCGTCATCTTATCCCTTGTTGCCAGTTTAAGCAATTTCAGGTCAATAATTTTATCCGATCTGTTATATATCTCAACAAAATCAACTCCATCAAATAACGGATTAAACAATATTTCATTAATTATTATATCAAGGCTATCCGGATTTTCAGGCAACCCGAATCTTATCATATTGTTATTATCAGAGGAATTACCGGCGCAATCATATAAACCACTACTTAATTCTAAAGTATAAATATATTTAGGCATGAAGGGTTTGCCGAAAAAAAGAAGTGCTTCAGAATAATGAGGTGCCACTAATTGAACCGAATCAGGATTTCCGAAACCATGATCTACAAAATAATTCCCGCATATCAGTGCAGACAGACTATCACAGGACTCGGTAAAGAATACCATCAACCGATTATCTTCTTCAATAACAGCTTTTCTTATTCCCGGTGGAATAAAATCCGGATTTTCTCCAAGAACTGAATTTGCTCTCCCGGGCGTACCACCCTTATAATCTACCGATGCCTTCCAATTAGCTATACCACAACATGGATTAGCCGGGTCTATTTGTTCCAGAGACCATCCCCCTTCCGATTTATAATCATCCTTATACCACTTATCACTATATGTGACGCTTGAAATAATATGATTTTTTTTATTCTTCAGAGTTAAAGTTTTTCCTGTATTAGCAAGGACAGGAAACCCGGAAATTCCCATAACTTTCCCGAAAGGAGTTAAATACTCAGCATTTTCTTCAGAACACAAAATAAGATAGCTATCAGGCATTATGGTAACATCAGAGAGTGATTTTCCATTTGTACCGGCAATAAACATCCAATTATTCAAATTAACCGGATAAGTCGAAACATTATATAACTCAACATATTCCACTGATGGTAATTCAATTGACGGATCAGGATCAGCCATTATTTCATTTATCACAATATCAAATGCTTTTGCAAAATACCAGACAAATGAATTAGAATAGTCATCAATAATATTCCCTGACAAATCGGCGATTCCGGTAACATTTATATTATATACTATTTCTTCGGTAAAGGGACTCCCGAATTCCAGCATCACCTCTTTCGAAGAAACCGGATTAACATGCTCAGGATATCCGATTCCCTGATCTATAAGGTAGTTTATTGTATCAAGTGATGAATCTGTATTAATATGCTCATTAAACCGGATATATAATGACTGCGATGAGTGAACAAATATTGAATCTATCCCGGGGGGAATAGTGTCTATAGTAAACCTGCCCCGGATAGAAATATCATCTATCCATAATTTCCTGTCCTGTGATGATGAATATTCATAATAAATGCCAAAATGCCTGCATGGCATTAACCATGGATCCATTGTTGATCCAATTGAAATTTGATGATTGAAGTTTTCTGAAGTATCAACTTTTATCTCCCATAATCCTGACAGAGTTCTGATTACTTCAAAATTGATGATATCTGATGTGCTGACACTTTCCTCGTAATTAAATCCTGTTTCAAGGAGAACAGAAGCATCTCCGTCAACAATTTTCCACAGACTCACAAGATCAGACGAGCCGGTATAATTTACTCCCATAACCAGACCGTTTAAATCACCACCGGGATACATTTCCATTGCATCTTTATCAGACATCAGGAAAAAGCTCCAGTTATTGGCACTTGATGGAGGATATTCATGCCTGATAAAAAAGTTCCAGGTTACAAGTCCCGAATCGGGTTTAAGGTTATGCAGGGGATAGGAGATCCTGTCTTTTCCGCTCGACGGGTTATCATATGCATGATGTAGGGAGAAATTACCAATCAAAGGAAAATTTCCTGATATTTCCCATCGAAAATCTTTATTCTGGGTCCAACCGGTTAGTAATGAGTCTTCAAAATTCATGTAAACCTGTGAATTTACAGGCATCTGCATAATAAACAATAACAAATTAAAAAGAATCCATCTATGATAAACCGTAATTCTGGCTAAAATCATTTAATTTTAAGGCTTGGTTAGTTGACCATTTAAAGATAGCATTTTTTTTTAAAATAAAACTACTATGAAAGTATGTGTTGTAGGAGCAACTGGACTTGTTGGCAAGACCATGATAAAGTTAATGGAGGAAAGGAAATTTCCTGTAGATCAATTAATACCGGCAGCTTCTGAAAGATCTGCAGGAAAAACCATTACTTTTCGTAACAACGAAATTGAGGTTACAGATATCAGTGAGGGACTGGCTGCCAAAGCGGATCTTATCCTGTTTTCTGCCGGGGGAAAGGTTTCTAAAAAATTTGCTCCTGCGTTTGCACAATACGGGAGAGTTATCGACAACTCTTCAGCATGGAGAATGGATCCTGAAATAAAACTGGTTGTTCCGGAAATAAATGCCAAAGTTATAAACATTAACGACAGGATAATTGCTAATCCTAATTGTTCGACCATCCAACTGGTTATGGTTCTTGCACCTTTACACAAAAAATATTTAATAAACAGGGTCGTTTTATCAACTTATCAGTCGGTAAGCGGAAGCGGTGTTCCTGCAATCAATCAGATGGAAAGCGAAAGGAACAGTATTAAGCCAAAGATGTTTTATCCGTATCCTATTGATCTGAATTGTCTTCCTCACTGCGGAAATTTCACAGACAACGGTTATACAACAGAAGAGGTAAAACTGGTAAACGAAACCCGGAAAATCTTGAATGATAAGGTTATTAATATCACAGCAACCGCGGTACGTATCCCTGTACTGTGGGGACATTCAGAATCGGTAAACATAGAATTTTCCAGAAATTTTGAATTAAAAGACATTATAAATATCCTGAATAATTCGCCCGGGATAAAAGTGACAGATGATCCAAAAAACAATATTTATCCAATGCCTGTAAATTCTGCAAACAGGGATGAGGTTTTTGTTGGCAGGATCAGGAGAGACCAGTCGCGAAAAAACTGTCTGAATCTTTGGATCGTTTCAGACAATATCAGGAAAGGAGCTGCAACAAATGCAGTACAAATTGCTGAATACATGCTGGGGCAAGATTTAATTTGATTTAATTAGTGTCTGTCCATAAAGTTAAACGTTTTCGTAAATAAAGCACCAAACAGCAAATCCCAATTATCAAATAACAAATGACAAATAAATCTCAAATAACAAATGACAAAATTTCAAAACAGAATTAACCGATATAATAGTCTTTACATTTTTCTTTTTTTCTTTTTTTGAGCATTGAGATTTGATATTTATTTGATATTTGGTGCTTGTTTTTTGTGATTTTTACTATTTATTTAAACTTACGGACTTTAAGAATAAACTTCATTTAATATAAATAATCATTATACGGGTATCGTTTTCTATGTATTTCTTTCACTTTTTTATAAAGGACTTCCTTAAGCTCAGGGATATTTGTTTCTTTCAGAGCAGAAACAAATACGCTGGAAGCATTTTTTCTTGCCATCCATGTTTTTTTTAGTTCATCAAGTGTCAGATTTTCTTTTGTTGAAAGAGTAAGATCATCTTCATCTTTTTGAATAAATGAATATGCATCAATTTTATTAAAAACGACAATAGAAGGTTTACCATAAATTTTCAAATCATTCAGTGTTTGATTCACTACAACAATCTGCTCCTCAAAATTGGGATGAGAAATGTCAACTAAATGAATCAGAATATCTGCTTCACGCACTTCATCTAAAGTTGATTTGAACGATTCGACCAGGTGATGAGGCAATTTACGTATGAATCCAACTGTATCAGCCAGAAGGAAAGGTAAATTTCCAATAATAATTTTCCTTACGGTAGTATCCAGAGTTGCAAACAATTTATCCTCAGCAAACAGTTCCGATTTGCTAAGGAGATTCATTAATGTTGATTTTCCCGCATTTGTATATCCCACCAATGCAACCCTAACCAGTTTTCCCCTGTTTTTTCGTTGGGTTAACATTTGTTTGTCAATTTTTTTCAGGTGCTTTTCGAGCCGTGATATTTTATCACGTATAATTCTTCTATCGGTTTCAATCTCAGTTTCTCCCGGTCCACGCAGACCAATTCCTCCTTTTTGCCTTTCAAGGTGAGTCCACAATCCGGTAAGTCGTGGTAAAAGATATTGATATTGAGCAAGTTCCACCTGCGTTTTGGCATGTGCTGTTTTTGCCCTTGTTGCAAAAATATCCAGTATTAAATTTGTGCGGTCGAGCACACGGCATTTCACGGTACGTTCAATGTTCCTTAGTTGACTTGGGGACAGGTCATCATCAAATATAGCTATATCTATCCCTTTATCTTTAATGTACGTGACAAGCTCTGCCAGCTTGCCTGAACCAATAAATGTCTTTGAATTTGGCTTATCAAGTTTCTGAGTAAATTTGCCAACAGGTTCTGCGCCTGCAGTACTTGTAAGCAATGCAAGTTCTGTAAGGTAATCATCAACTTCAGATTCATTCTGATCCTGTTTTATCACTCCTACCAGTACTGTTCTTTCCGCTTTTTCCTTTGTTATGATCGCTTTTCCCATTCGCAAAATGATCTTTTTCCTGTAACTCCGGGCAATATTTCTATTTCAATCCGAAAAGAATTACGTTATTAATAACGTTATTAATAACGTTATTCTTCTATCTTAAAAATTACCGTACTAAATAAAAAGGAATTCCAATTTTTTTTCCAGCGTCAAGCCCCGGGTATTAAGCTATCAACCCCGATACGCTATCGCTATCGGGATTTATAAGAAATTAGCCAAACTCAAGAATCCCGATACGCTATCGCTATCGGGATTAATTCGACTTACAAGTTTCAGTTCACTACGTTCCCAAAACTTGAGTCTCATTAATAAATATACCGTCTGTTTCTTCGCAGGATATCTCTTATAGCCATTTTCAGCGTTTCGCTGCATTGCATAATCAATAATACATCATCGGGGAAAGGCACCGGATCCATCTCTACCAGTTTCCTGGTATCTGACGTGAGAGCTCCCAGGTCACCAATAGCTCTTGCAGAGAGATGTTCAAAATATGTTTCTGCTCCAATAGCATCTTTTTTAATCAGTTTTTCCGGGTTAGTCTCAATAATTTCCACATCTCCTGCAATATTTACACTTTTTTGCTGAACTGTTTCAATAACTGTACATTGAAGGTTTTTATATTTCTTAATTTTTATATCGTTCCCTGCAGTATCTCTCATCACATTCCCATTTTGATCAAGCGCATAATCAAACCCATCTTCAACCTTCTTTTTTTCAATATAATCCTTTTCCTTCACCAACTCAGGCGAAACATCAATAATTTTCAAACTTATATATACCAGAAAATCATAATTAATATTATCATCCAAATGACGTATATGGTATTCAACCCATTCACTATTGAGTGCAGCATGATTAATTGCCAGAAGGTCTTTCTTAAACTCTTCACTAAGTTTCAGATGTGTTTTGTTTTCAATTGTTACCAGCACTCTGCTCATCCCCAAATAATGTGATTCATTTATTAACTGATCAATATTTTCGTAATCACCCCAGTATTCTTTTACTTTCATAAATTCGTAATATGCTTCACGGTAGCTTTCTTTATTGTTATTTCCCATCAGCTTCTGGCCATGTACAAAGAAAAACTCAGCTGCATTATGCTTTGCCTCAACAATCTCTCTGTCATAGTCAAAATATTCATAATCTATTGTCCTGCGTGGCATTCTCAACGGGAGGACGGTCCTTACACGTGTCTGCCTGTTTTTTAGTCGAATGTAATGATTAAGAATTTCATCCCATCTTCCCGGATTACTTTCCAGTTTAAGATATTTTACCCTGCTCAGATCCTGCTCATTAGCAATATTATATGCTTTATCCAGGATTAGAATTTCATCTTTATCGTCCGGTTTCTTTATTAATTTTTTTACAGATTTTTCAATAGCAGCATCATAATTACCTTTCTGTAATTGCTTTTTTGAAGAAGCACAGGAGGTTACAATGATAATTGCCAGGAGATACGCAATTTTTTTCATTTCTTATCAGTTTTAATATTTCGTTTGTGTCAATAAAGTAAGGAAACTGAATGTTTTATTACACAAATATATAAATAAGTCATTAAAAAAACCCTGATCTGTTGATCAGGGTTTTAAAATATTCTAATTTAGACAATTACTGCAGTACAAATTTTATCGGGAAAGTAAATGCCACTCGTACAGGTTTTCCTCTTTGTTTTCCGGCGGCCCATTTCGGAGAAGATTTCACTACCCTGATAGCTTCTTTATCGAGGGACGGATCTACACTTCTCAAAATAATAACTTTATTAACCAGTCCTGAAGGTTCAACTACAAACTGGACATATACTGTGCCGCTTATTCCGTTTTCAGCTGCTATTTCAGGATATTGAAGATTTTTTATAACCCAGTTCCTGAAACCTTCAAGACCTTTCCCTTTGAAGCTTGGCATATCCTCAACGATGAAGAAAATTTCGGCTTCTTCTTCTTCTTCATCAGACACATCGAAATCAAGTATTTGAACTTCTTCATCCTGATCGGATTCCAGATCATCAAGTATAAGTTCATTATCAATTATAACATCATCTTCAACAATGTTCAACACTTCAGTTACTTTAGGTGGCTTAGGCAGAGTCTTGGGTTCAGGTTTCTCCTGACGTGTTACAGGAATAATCTCCTCATCAATTACATCTCCCTCTCCTGTATCAAATTGGTTTTCACTCAATCCGGAGCTTGTCCATTCAAAACCAATTAAAATCAGTGAAAGGGTGATTACCAATCCTAATTGGAAAAAGACCCCTTTTTTTTTCTCGAGGTCAGCTTTTTCGTTTTTTTTCCGTTCCATTGTTATTGAATTTTTTTTAAGGGTTTAAACTTAAGGATTTATCCTATTATAATCAAAAAGTATTTAAAAAAAATCATAAAATATCAATATTCCCTTCTTTAATCCGGTTTACAACAGTAAACTATTCATGTAATACAGAACAATAATCACGCCAAACCAACTACTGTCAAGTCAAAAGTTAAAAGTATAATATGCTGATAATATGCCCAATATACAATAACTTACGCGTCTGTTTATCGTTGACACGACACTACCAAATATGCTGTTTTTCTTGCTTTTAGTGATATTCAGTACAGGTAGCAGGATATTATTTACAGAAATTTTTTTATTTTTGCTCCTCGAAAATCATACGAAATTGAAAATTTCTTGATTTTCGGGACTATAGCGTTTTGAGGTGGATTTTATATGACTTTTGGTTTTTTATTTTGGGGCATTAGCTCAGATGGATAGAGTACTTGACTGGCAGTCAAGAGGTCATCGGTTCGATTCCGATATGCTCCACCTTCGCCCTCCGTAGCTTCAGCGAAGGAGGGCTTTTCTGTTTTACTATACGCTAATTTTATTCGCTGAAGCTCCTCCGGGCTTCGGTG
>JAUXED010000095.1 GCA_030618105.1 Bacteroidota bacterium
ATACACTTTGTTGTGCAATCGTCGTTTATTCCAATTTCTTATGACAAAGCCACCAGTCATAACATTCAAATTCTCCGTCTTTTGCTTTTTTAAGTCTTTCTTTTGCAGTTTTAACATCAGTAGCAGGAGGGATTATTACTCGGTCTTTTAATATTTCATTATTTGGCCAATTAGCAGGCATAGCAACTTTATTTTTGTCAGATATTTGCATTGCTTCTACTACTCGCAATATTTCATCCATATTTCTGCCCAATTCTTGTGGATAGTAAAGCATAATCCTAAGTTTTGCTTCAGTATCAACAATAAATACAGCTCTTACAGTATTTGTTCCTTTTCCAGGGTGAATTATTCCAAGAGTTTCTGCTACTTTTCCAGTATCTGCAATTATTGGAAATTCAATTTCTACATCCATATTCTCTTTTATCCATTCTTCCCACTTTATATGAGCAAATACTTGGTCAACACTTAGTCCAATTAATTCGCAGTTTAATGCCTTAAATTTATCATATCGTTGCTGAAAGGCAATAAATTCAGTAGTACAAACAGGTGTGAAATCTGCAGGATGACTAAATAATACAAACCATTTACCTTTATAATGTGAAGGTAAATTAAATATTCCACGAGTTGTTTGAACTGTCATTTCAGGAAAGCTGTCTCCTAATAAAGGCATTCCTTTTTTTTCATTTAAATTTTCCATTATTTCTCCTTTTTTTAAGTTAATACTATGTTTATTACAATGTTGCACAACGGTTCGCAAATATGGGTAGGCTGGGTTTTCGAAGCCACCCACTTGTCAGACCGTTAATATGTTTATTTTGTGTGTTTACTTTAAAATTAGTACTTTCCCACAGCTTACCTATATTTGCTGTTGGGCGCTGGTGTTTTAATTCAATTATCTCTTCCTTTAATTGTTATAATTTTAATCGTTTCAAGAATTAATGTACTATCAGGTTTGTTCATTTTGAAATAATTGTCATAAACATAAATATAATCGCTTATTCCCCAGTCTCCATAAACGATTTTAATCGACTGAATATATTGTTCATAATAAGAATTGAATTCCTTAATTTGAGATTCAATCACTTTGGAATGTCCAAGTCCAATTGAACCACAACTCCAAAGGTACTCAACAAGTTCGTTAACACTATTTTTACTTAATTCACCATTATAAATACCAATAGTATCAGGTTCTTTGAACTTGTCTAATTTTGGTTGAAAGTAACTTGTTTTATGTATTCTTGAAAGCAAAATGTCATTCTCATATTCTACATTTTGCCGTTTAAATTCAAAATATTTGTCGGTTTCTCTTTCTGATATGATTTCCCGATTAACAGAACTATATTCATTTGAGTTATTTGACCACAATAAGGCTTCATTTTTATCATTTGTACATAATTCTATCCATATATGTTCTCTTTCGGATATAGGTTTTATGCTTACTGTATTTTCATAATAAGCTGAACCTTCATAAATTAATTCTTGATAGAAACCTTCTGGATAAAGATAATCTATATTATATGCTAATTCAAGAATTCGATTTTCTTCGTCAGTCCTATTGATTTCGTCGTTATCACAACTTATAAATAGCACTATTGTTAATATTACAAACAGATGATTTTTCATTTTATAATCTTTTTTATCATATGATGTAATTTTTGTTGGTGTAGTTGCGCTACACTTGCGCCCAACGGTAAATGTATGAAAAGTTGCCGACTTCGAAGTGATTCCCTGTCAAACCGTGACGATCTTGAAACGAGCTACAAAGTTTGAATTTACTGCTATTTCGGCAATTTTTTATACATATTGTGCCTGTTGCACAACTCACCAAATATTATTTATAAAAATAGCAAAAAAACTACTCCAATCCAGTGATTTTGTTAACTTTAATCATGCAAGGAAAAAAGGACTATCAGGAAAAGATGTTCACCAGTTTCCAGTTAAGTGAACATGTACCAAAGCACAATTTTTACAGGCGTTTAAAAGAGAAGTTGGACCTGCGTTTTCTTTATCAAAGAACAAAAGGATTTTATGGAGAGAGCGGGCAAAAGAGTATTGACCCTGTTGTATTCTTCAAGCTGTGTTTAATAGGTTATTTAGAGAATCTTACCAGCGATCGTCAACTGATCGACCATTGCAGTATGCGATTGGATATGCTTTACTTTTTGGGATACGATATCGATGAGTCACTACCCTGGCACAGCACTTTGAGCCGAACCCGCCAACTTTATCCTGAATCGCTATTCGAGCAAGTATTTAACAAGATACTTGAACAATGCATATCTAAAGGGATGGTTTCGGGGAAGATTCAAGCCATTGATTCGGCCCCTGTAAAAGCAAACGCTTCGATGGATAGTTTGGAATTAAAAGTACCGGCAGAAAGTTTGGAAGAACATTTGCGCAAGGTACGTGTAATGAGTTCTAAGGACAGGAAAGCCAAAACAAATAAAGCTCCCAAAGAACAACAGATCATTACTGCCAGCAAGAGGGAGTTGAACGAAATTGAGAGTCGCAACAAAAAATGGAGCAAAGACCAGGACCAACGCCCGGGTGCGGGGAACAAAGGGAGTAAATACACATCCAACAAAACCCATTACTCACCCACCGACCCGGATTCGAGAATATCAGTAAAACCGGGCAAGGCGAGAAAATTGAACTACCTGAGCCAAATTGCGGTGGACACATCAAACCATGTGATTACACACATACATGCAGATTATGCAGACAAAAAGGACAGCCAGTGTTTACAACAGATTACCGAGAAGCTAAAGTGGAGGTTGCACAGCAGGGGATTGCATTGGGACAATCTACTAGCAGATACGGGGTATTCAAGTGGAGAGAATTACGCCTACCTTGAGCGGAAAGGTATCACCTCATTTATTCCTCCCCATGGCACCTACAAAGGAGGCCCTGAAGGATTTGAGTATCATAAAGAAGGTGATTACTGGTTATGCCGCAATAACAAGAGAGTTACTTTTCGGAAAATAACAGTCGAACCCGGCAGAAACAACAACAAAAAGAAACTTTATTTAACCCGGCCAAGTGATTGTAAAGGATGTCCGTACAAAACCCAATGTGCAGGTAAAGCCCCTGAAAAGAGAATTACAATAACGATTTACAAAGAAGAATACGAAAGGGCTATTGCACGGCTTAACAGCCCCCAGGGCCGGTACATGAAAAAGAAGCGACAGAGTACAGTAGAACCAGTATTTGGATCTTTAACCAGTTTTTACGGATTACGAAAGATCAATACACTGGGCATAGCTCAGGCCAACAAGGTGATGTTATTGGCGGCAACAGCCTATAATTTGAAAAAGATGCTGAAATTCAGTGGCAAGAGCTTCAGGAAAGTTGCCCAATCGGCAAAGTCTTTCGTTTTTTCTCAAATCAACCTTTTCAGAGCCATTTTAAGCCTATTCAAAGCATTGAAAAAACAGGATGTGATATTTTCAACTTGATCAAAACAGACAACAGGGATTCCCCTTTCAATGAAATCTATTTGAGTTTTTAAGGGCTTGCGCAACGGTTACTATTGTTAGCACACGTTATAGATTCAATTTTATTTTTATTTGCTTATACAATTTATCTTTTTCACTTGGGTGCAAAGCATCCTTTTCAACTATTTCTCCTTTTTCATTAACAATAACATAAGTAGGTAATTGATGCCTCCAATCCGAGACTTGTGCAAAATCAGAAACAAACTTTTCATTGGACCTCATATGATATCCATTAAGTTTGTGTTTTTTGATAAAACTCAACCATTCAGAATCATCCAGGTTCCTGTCAAATGATAAGTAAACCATTTTTATACCATTCTTTGTTAAAAATTCTTTCAATGGTATGCTATATTGAAATTGCTCAATACACGGACTACACCAGGTAGCCCAACAATCAATAAAAAAGGCTTTACTTGAAAACATAGATGTTAATTCTTCAAATGTGTTAATCGGCTTCTCTTTATCCAGGATATAGGTTCCCTCAGGTAGTTTCCATTTATTTTCTATGTATTCTTTGTACTTTTCCGGCTCAAATTTCTCCATTAGTTTTTCATTTAGTTTGGAAGATGATAGGTTGTTTGCAACTACGAGACCTTTTTCATCAACTAAATAATTACCTTTAGTAAATATTTGTTTGCTGAAAAAAATATTATTTGCATTTCCATTTTCCAATTCGACAATATTTATCCATGGAAATTTTTCTTTTTCCAACCATTTTTTCCATCTGTCATATTTAGATTCAAAAACAACTGTCGCGATTTCAAATCCTTTATCATGATATTCCTGATAAATGGGTAATAATTCCCGTGTTCGTTTTGTTGAGTTTCCACACCAAGACCCAGATAATTCAACAAAGGTTACTTTTCCCTTGCTTAGTTGATAAAAGTCAATTGTTTTTCCTGTACTATCAGGTAAAGTAAAATTCATTGCTTCTTCTCCGATTTGGTTTATGTTTTCTGTTTTTGCTAGACAATCGGAGTATAACATTTTGTAATATTTTGTTTGTCTGAGTTCTGGTTTCTTAATTTTTTCAATTATACCAGCTAATTGTTCATCATTGAAGAAATATGAATTTCCGTATCGATATAATAAGTACACTCCTGTAAAATCATTCTTGTTTTGCTCAATTATTACTGCTATACTATCCCCATATACTTTGGCTAAACTATCTCTTTGGGCGCTTGTTTGTGCTTTGCTTTCAATTTCTTTCCAGAAACCTTTCATCGTATTATTTACTTCTTGTACTTTTAAATTAATGCTCCCTTTAAGTGACCGGGATTTTTCATATATTGAATCAGCAAACAGTTCTACTGAAATATCTCCGGGCTCTATAATTATTGAGTGTGATCTCCATGATCCGTTTTTAACGTCATCATAAAACGCCAAACTTGATATTAAAATATCATTAGATTTTCCTTCATATTCAAAAGTTCCATTTTCAAATGGGATTACAACTTCATCTCCTACTCTGGTGGATTCAAAAAAACACAATTCTCCTGATTCCTTACCTATTACTTTCCCAGTAATTTTGTAATTAAAAAATTCTGGTTTTTGTTTACAGCTAATAACTGAAATTAGAATTGATAAAATCACTAATGTCTTTTTCATTGCTTATGTTTTTTATTAATGTGTGCTAACGTTAAGTATATGAAAAGTAGGCGGTTGCGGGCTTCATTACTATCAAGTTACACAAAAGTTGAAGCGGGCTACAACCCTTGAGTTTACTACCGTCTCGCCTATTTTTTATATACATTGTTGGCAACCGTAAGTTCAACCATCTTAATTTAGATTTATTTTTCCTTGCATTCTGTCAATAGATAGAATCAAGTTCGTGTATTTTTTCTGGCCCAGTAGACTGATATTAATTTCAGAAGTTTCAGAAATGCCATCCTTTTCTATCTTTTGAAATATCAGCAATTTTCGGAGCCCAAGCCTATCAATCTTTAGTTTATAGTCGTTATATTCTTGTTTTGTCAGTTTAAGTTCTTTTATTTGGTTCCGATATTTCAGCATTAAAATAAATCTCAATCCATTTCTAATGTTTGGGCTAAATGTCTTTACTATTATTTCTTTTTCACTAATTATTGTCTCAATGTAAGATGGTCTTATTATACGTTCAATTAACCCCCAGAGTATAAATAGTGAAATGAATCCTGCATATGGTTTCAATGTCTTGATTGGATCCCAATCATGCGTCATTAATCCCCAAATTGATATAATAGCAATCAGAAATCCCAATATGTAAACTATGAAATTTATTATAATATAAATCTGAAATGCTTTTTTGTTATTTATCTTATTTCCAATCATCTAAAAATTCTGTTTCGTAGTATATTTGTTCTTCTTATGGTTGCCAACGTTAAATGTATGAAAAGTTGCCGACTTCGAAGCTCATCCGTATCAAGTTGTGATGAATTTGAGACGAGCTACAAGCCTTGAATTTACTGCTATTTCGGCAATTTTTTATACATATTGTTGGCGGTAGTTAATATTCATATCTGTAAATGTAGTTTCCATAGCATACATCAAATCCAGGGTCAATCCCGAAATAATATGTCCTTTTCTCAGTCAATTTATTCTCAATATAGTCGTTTTCTTCAATAATATTTTCATCCTCAATTATTTTAATCAGTCGATTTTTAGGATCATAATGAAAAGTACGTAAGAAAATCAAATTGCCTGCGGCAGTTTCTTTTCTTTCCTCAATTTTTAATCCACCTGAATATTTATAACTTGTAATATGATGTTTAACTCCGTTTTGAGTATAATCAATCTTTGTTACTACCTTACCATTTTTATATTCATAAGTATTGAATCCACCCCAATACGCCCATTCTTTTACTAATTGATTATTTTCATATTCTAAAGGAGCTTCATTATCACTTTCTTCTATTACTTGTCCATTGTTATCATAATCAGTAAATTTATAGATAATATTTATTAATTGTTTTAACTCATTATATATGAAAGTCTTTTCTGTTTTTTCCCAATCAGTCTCGTAAATTTCGAGCGCTAACTGATTATCCGAATTGTACTCAAAAGTTGTTTTGCTTTGTATCTCTCCATTACTAAAAGTAGTCTCTGTAATTAATTTATCATTGCTATATCCATACTCAACTCTTCTCAAAGTTTCATTAGGTGTATTTTGGCAAAATACATTCATTGCAATTGGTTTTTCCAATACAGCAGGCTGTAATAGATTATCGTCTTTGGAACAACTTAAAGCAAAGCACAATATCAAAATTGTTTGAATCAGTCTTTTCATATCAGTTTTAAATATTAGAATTACATCAAATCAATCATTTATTTATCAAGATGTTTTCTAATCATTATTAGTTGCGAGTGTCTCTTTTTTAATTACCGCCAACGTTAAATGTATGAAAAGTTGCCGACTTCGAAGCCCATATGTATCAAGGTGTGATGACCTTGAAGCGAGCTACAAGGCTTAATTACAGCACTATCCGGCAATTTTTTATACATATTGTTAGCCACAGTTAGTTTATCAAAAGACTATCAATTACGGATTCTAATCTTTCAATTTCTATAACCCCCCGATCTATGATGATTCCATTATTATCAATTAAGACACTAAAGGGAACATCGAAGTGTCTATACATTTTACTTACGGCTGTCTCATCAGATCTATCGATTAAATTAATCCAGGTCATTTTATCTTTAGCAATTGTGTTAATAACTGCTGCAGTATCTCTGTCAATGGAGACTCCAACTATTTCAAATCCTTTTGATCGATAATTATCATAAAGACTACCAAGTTTTACGTTCTGTACCCGACAGGGTTGACACCATGAAGCCCAAAAGTCAAGCAAAATTACTTTGTCTTTGGCAATAGCAGACAATTTGTACAGCTTTTTATTGGCATCATAAAGTTCAAAATCCTGAAATGGATTACCAGGTAGTACAGATAAAAATGACTTTATTTCTTTGGTGTATTTTGATTCACTAAGAGAAGCATCCAGTATTTCATAATATTTTTTTATAGTGTCTTCATTTGAATGAAGATGATCTGAGAATAAATAATAAGCAGAAATGAATGAACTGGGATTGTTTTTTATATAACCCAATTTCCAATTCCGGATTTCATTACTTAACGAGTCGCCTTTGTTAAGTATTATGTTCTGTTGTTCAATATTCTCTTTGTCAATTGCATTTTGGTAATCAATTTTGAGGTTGTTTAACTCTGAAAGATATTTTTTGGCAATGACCTCATTGGCTTCCCAAAATTCTATTGCGATTTTTGATCCTTTGATAACTGATTTTGAAATACTATCAGGGTATAAAATCACATTAACCTTTGCAGAGGGTTCTATAAATATACTAAACCGAATAGGTCTGGATGACTCAGATTCTTGATAAAAAAGCATGAAATCTTCAGGGTGATCAATTTTCCCTTCAAAGTAGAATTCTCCATTTGATAAGTGGTATTCCGGTGGGTCAAACATACTTTCTCCTAATTGACCTAAAGCGACCACACCTGAATCTTTATCTTGAACATACCCTTTAATGACATAATGATTACTCTTATTACATCCAAATAGGCCTAAAGCAATAAGTACTAAAAATGTATTTTTCATCATTTAATCCTTATGTTAGTTACTAATTGTGGCTAACGGCAGTTCGTCTAAAAACCTTCAATTTTAAGTAAGTTTTGATCAAATTTAAGCCAATTTAAGAAACGTTCAAAAAAGGAGGTTAGGTTTTTTTTCAAAAGATTGATTGTCTTAGATGGGTTTATTTTGAACCTTATCGGACGAAATATCCTGGAAATTGACAAAATAAGCACCTCCAGGTACTTCTTGAGAGCATTTTTTCCAACAATGTTCATAATCCGTCTGAGATTGTAAGCGATAAACATAAAACCAACATCGGC
>JAUXED010000121.1 GCA_030618105.1 Bacteroidota bacterium
CCTGTTATCCAGAACATATCAAAACCTCTGAGAATATCAAGTGAATAAAGTCTTTCGGAGTTAATGTCTGATTTTTTTTCTGTTTTCATAGTGAATATGTTTTTAAAATTAATACGTTAAAGCTAATACTTATTCAGTATTCATACGTTAAATGAAAAAAATATTTTATTCTATACAAAAATACGCAATAAGCCTGAAATAATACCCGATAATGGTTTGCATCTGGGTCAGGAGTGTGGTATTTAATCAAGCTTTTCATAAAAAATAGAAAATAATGAGAACTTATAACTTTATTATTCTATCTTCGCCGATATAGATGTATATGCAACTATTATGGAAGCGCCCAAATCATTAGATGAAAATATTATTTACCAAATTGGAGAAACATCCAGGCTTGTTCATAAAAGAGTAACGGCAATTTTTTTAGAGCGGGGATTTGATGTTACTGTTGAACAATTTAGTGTATTAGCCTTTCTCTGGTATAAAGAGGGGGTGAAGCAGCAGGATATTGCAGATGGCTTGAAACGAAATAAAACCACAATTACCAGAATCATTGAAAATATGATAAATCGAAATTTAATAGTAAAAGTGCCTGACCAGCTTGATAAAAGGAACAAACTTGTTTATTTAACCCAAAAAGGGAAAGCACTACAAAAAGAAATGGTGGAGTCATCAGGATTAGTCTATTACCAGACTCTTAATAATATCACACCTAAAGACATTGAAAAATGTTTGGTGATCCTGAAACAGATGATGAAAAATCTCCAATAATTTTATATATAATTAGTTGCATATAATACTATAATAAATAAAAGGTTATAAGAACAAATATGAAAAAAGGACTCATTTGGTTAGGACTAAGTATCCTGATGACAATCTTCTGGATCGTCGGATTAATAATTGGTAATGCGATATTTCCAAGTAGTATCACGGAGATGTCAGCTGACTCCGACAGTAGTGGAGGGCTTATCCTCTTATTAATTTGTGCCCTGAACACATTGGTTGTTTTATATTTTATCTATAACTCACAATGTAAAGGCTGGAAGCTGGTTGGAACAATATTTCTAATCACTTTCGGACTACAGTATTTTATGTCCCAAATTGAAACTTTATGGTTCAATGAAAGTATCAATTTTCCCATCAAAGGTATCTTGGCTGTTGTTAGTGGAGGGTTTATTATGAATTTACTATTTTCGGTAACAGCCACCTGGTTCACCGGAAATTTCAGCCCGTTAAAAAAATCAGCCGGTGAAAAAACGAAGTTAGAATTAGCACCAATAGTTAAATATTTCCTTTTGCTTTCCATTGTAGTATGGCCTGTGATATATTTTCTTGCCGGGTACTTTATTGCCTGGCAATTTGCAGAAGTAAGGTTGTCTTATTCAGGAACTGCTGAAATGGACTCGTTTCTATCTATGATGAAGGCTAATGTTACCTCCGGACTTTATTTCTTTCAAATCCTGAGAGGAGTATTATGGATACTGATAGCCCTACCGGCTGTAGCTGTTATAAGGGGCTCATTAATGCGTAAAGGAGTTATTATCGGACTATTGTTTGCTGTTCTGTCAGGCAGTCAGCTTTTACTTCCCAATCCTTTCATGTCTGATATGGTGAGAATGGCACATATTATTGAAACAGCTCCCTCAAATTTCCTTTGGGGCTTTATAATAGCCTGGTGTTTTGGGAAACTCATTTCAAGTGAGCCAAAATAATTTGATTGGAAAATTCCTTCTTCGAATAAAAATGAAATAACAAACGCTGCAACGTAAAAGGTAACTAATCAGTCGGCCCGCCCGTATCGAACGTCCACCCGGCTGAAGCCCTGCCCGAATGACTCCGGTCAGGCGGGCATTCGGACGGGGTACGTTCGGGCGGGCAGTCATCAATTGGCAGTCCACAGTCCCGGAAAAACAGATTACTGAGTTTTCTACAAAAGAAATTCCAAAACTTTGTACATTTGAGAAATAAACAGGATTAAATTATAGCAATTTATGATAGCTGATTAAACTTTTAATTATCTCAATATTACCAATGGTACCGGTTATTACTGAAAAAGAGATTAAGAACAGATACAGGGGGCTTCTCAGGTCTTTCCACATAACTCCTTCCAGGAAAGAGTTGAAACTGGTTAGAAAGGCATACCAGTTTATTGCTGATGAATGTAATGACCGTGTAACCTCTTCCGGTGAGCCATTAATATACCATGTTACATCAGTAGCTAAAATAGTAACCGGGGAGATGGGACTTGGCTATATGTCGGTAATCGGGGCATTACTCAAAGATATCACAACCATAACGAAGATCATTGAAAAGGACCTCATAAGAAATTTTGATTTTCAGATATCTGATATTATTAAAGGGTTAGGAAAAATCTCTGATCTGGATACTAAAAAAACCTCGTATCAGCCTGATCATTTCAGGAAGCTGGTTGTTAACCTTGCAGATGATATCAGGGTAATTCTTATTAAACTGGCTGAAAGGCTGGAAGTAATGCGAAAACTTGATGCCATGGATAATAAATCCCGGCTTCGCATATCTTCTGAGACATATTATTTGTATGCTCCATTGGCTCACAGATTGGGTTTATATAATATCAAATCCGAGATGGAAGATACCGCACTTAAATATCTTGAACCGGATATTTATAATTCCATTGCTGAAAAGGTTAGAGAAACTACTTCAAAAAGAAACAGATTTACCCGTGAGTTTATCAGACCATTAAAAGAGAAACTATCTGAACAAAGTTTTAATTATGAAGTTAAAAGCCGATTAAAAAGTATACATTCCATCTGGCAAAAGATGAAAAAGCAGGAAGTAAATTTTGAAGAGGTGTATGACATTTTTGCCATTCGTATAATATTAGAAACCAGGGAAGAAAAGGAAAAAAAAGATTGCTGGCAAGCATATTCTATTGTTACAGATATTTACCAGCCAAACCCGCAAAGATTAAGGGACTGGATATCCATTCCCAAATCAAATGGTTATGAATCCTTGCACACAACTGTTGTAAGTCCTAAAGGCAGATGGGTTGAAGTTCAGATACGTACTTCACGAATGAATGAGATTGCTGAGAAAGGTCATGCAGCTCACTGGCAATATAAAGGCGGCAAGGAAAATGGCGGACTGGATTCATGGTTGACAAGGATGCGTGAGATCCTTGATTCCCAGGAATCAACATCTCTTGATTTTTATGAGCAGATCAAATCCGGTCTGTATTCAGATGAAATATATATTTTCACCCCTAACGGGGATCTAAAGCAACTACCTGCCGGTGCAACAGTTCTTGATTTTGCTTTTGAGATACATTCTGAGGTAGGAGCTGCCTGTATTGCAGGTAACGTGAACGGAAAAAATGTACCTATCCGGTATGTTCTGCAAAATGGAGACAAGGTTGCTGTCCTTACCGCAAAGAACCAGAAACCTAAGACAGACTGGTTAAATTTTGTGATAACCTCAAAGGCAAAAACAAAGATTAAACAAACTCTGAATGAAGAAAAACTAAAAGCTGCTGAAGCAGGGAAAGAAAAACTGATACGCCGGCTAAAGAACTGGAAAATTGGCTATTCCGACCAGGTTGTAATAAAGCTTCTTTCTTATTATAAATTAAAGCTTGCGCAGGATCTGTATTGGCTGATTCAAACTGAAAAGATTGATCTTAGTGAGATAAAGGAAATTCTTTCCAAACCGGAAACAAATCTATTGGCTCCGAAGGAAATTGTAAAAGATGAACCCAGGAAGGAATCACCGGTAATTGAATCTTTCGATGATTTCCTTGTTATTGAAGACAAGGTGAAAGGCCTGGATTATAAACTTGCTAAATGCTGTATGCCTGCATTTGGTGATAAAATATTCGGATTTGTTACTATTAGCGAAGGAATAAAAATACACCGGATAAACTGTCCAAACGCACCATATCTATATTCAAACTTTGGATACAGAATTGTTAAAGCAAGATGGACAAAACCTGCAGGTTCTGAGTCATTTCTGACCAACATACGAATATCAGGGGTGGACGAAATGGGTATTGTCAATAGAATAACAGATGTTATCTCAAATTATATGAAGGTAAATATGAGATCAATATCCGTCGAATCAAAAGAAGGTTTGTTTGAAGGTAACCTGAAAGTTCTGGTAGCTGGAAGTAAAAATTTGGAAGGACTTGTCAGGAAACTGGAAAAGATTAATGGAGTTACTAAGGTTAGTAGGGAAGTAAGGTGAGTGGGTGAGTATTTTAACCCATTTTTATTACCTTTATCATTCAATTGATCATTATTTTGGGTAAATAACTATGAAGTACAGGACTCTGATCATAATAGTATTTTTCTTGTCTTTTATCACGGCAAATGCACAATGGTTTTATCATTTTCCCAATGCGTTCTTTATGCCTGCTCCGGGTCCTGAAAAATATTTTCTTGACAACCAAAATATACGCCCTGGTAGTGAAGACCTGCAGTTGATGAAAGTTGATGTGCAACTTGGTACTTCATTTATATCTTCATTTACCGGAAGCCCGATGATGTCATCTTATATAGCCCCAACATTAAACTTCAATATTTCTCCACGATTCAACCTCAGTGTGGGAGGTGTTTTAATGAATAATCATACTTCAGTATTCAATCAATTTGTTCCCGGTAATATGGAACAGGGCATCTTACCTGGCAGACTTAACTCCGATTTTGCATTGTATGCCTCAGGTAATTATCTTGTTAGTAATAAGTTATTAGTTTACGGGAGTGCCTATACAAGTAAATTTTCAGCAAATAATTATTCTCCTTTCCGGTTCAATTCGTCATCATTCCGGAAAAATCATTTTGACCGGTTTACGCTTGGCGCAAAGTATAAACTCTCTAATGCTTTTACAATCGGCGCACAGGTGGAATACAGTGACGGACTAAATCCATACAGGTTTAATCCCTACGGACAATCTCCCTATAGAAGCAGGAATCTCTATTCACCTTTTTTCTGGTGATATTTGGTATATAGCTTTTATCTCCTGGTATTTTTGTCTATTTTACTGTTTTTCCGGGATAGGAATGCCTAATATGCAAATGTCATATAGTATTATTCCTGGTTTTTCAATAGTTCACTAATTTTTTCCAGAACAAGATTTTTTACAAAAACAGCAATTTGTTTGTGCACAACAGTTTCTTTTTCAGAAGGTACGTACATATCTCCAGGATAGCGAACATCAACACTAAAATCGCTCAAATTTTTTGGATCAATTTCAGCAAAATCAGAATCTATATCCTCACATTCAGATAGCAGAAATTCAATATTGTGTGTCTTTTTAATTTCAACTCCATTGCTGATAAGAAATACTTTAAGATATTTCTCCACAGCTTGCTGGCAATGAAAACAAACAGATGATGTGGCAATAATCTCAAATTCAGTTAGTTTGTCAACAACCAACAAGTCTTCATTTGCTCTTTTGATCCATTGTTTTATATATGTTTTTGTTTCATCATTCATATTGAAATTCCTTCATTAATTATTTCTCGTATTATATGTCCGGTAATTCGTTTTTTCACTTGTAACTCGGACTCACTTTGAATCAAAATATCTGCAGGAATTTTATGTTTTGCCAATTTCTTTCGTAATAGAGATTTATAAAATCTTTTCTTGTGAATATCAATTGTGTCTTTCGTTATAATTAAAAAATCATAATCACTACTATCTGAATAATCAAGTCTGGCACGGGAACCAAACAATAGAATACGACTATCGGGAAACAACTCATTTGCTAAATTCTTTATTATCCCATATGTTTCTTTTTTATTGTTTATCATTTTTTCTTTCATCCGTTTAAATCTTTTATGTTAGTGAAAAGGTTACTTGTATTTTCTACCTTTTTACAAGTTCTGTGGTATTTGCTCATAAATAAATTTATTTTCAAAGGTATTCGCGAGCTCACTGCCTATCGGCAGTTCGGTTGTTACTCGCTCTCTCAAAAGCCCATGGCGCAAACCCGCTCGTGAACTTCCATGTAGAAAAATATGGA
>JAUXED010000113.1 GCA_030618105.1 Bacteroidota bacterium
CTTGCTTACCGATGAACAAAAGATGGTGCTGGATAATTCCGGCAGAGGGTTTGGAATGAGAAAAGGTATGAGAAACTTCGGAAGAAGAGGAAGAAGTTTTAGAGGCGGCGGTTTTAACAAATGGTAGCAGTTTTTTCATAGGTGGTTAGTTTAGGGTAGAAGGTCTGCATGGTTTGCAGGCCTTCTTTCTTACCTCATCACCTCATCACCTCATCACCTCATCACCTCTTCGCTCTTTGCTCTTCGCTCTTAACTCTTCATTTGATACTGCAGATAGTCAAGCATAATGGGTATTTCATCCGGATCAATTCCTTTTTGGATCAGTATTGGCTCATCGTCATGGAAAGATTCCATAAACAGCTTTAGGTTATTGTCTTTTTCCCGGATACTTTTTACATATAATTTAATTGCATCTTTCTTTTTCCCAAGGCACCATTCCACATGACCAAAATTGATATAATCATACTTGTTTGCTTCATGCTTAAAGAGCTTAGTATAGTATTTCTTTGATTCTTTAAGCTTATTTGTCATAAAGTAACACCATGCAATTGGCCTCAATACATTCTTTTTTGAAGGATCAAGGTATTCGACTTTGAAGTAGTACTTAAGGGCTGTTTCATAATCTTTAAGGTCAAGGTAACAACGACCGATAAGGGCTTGGATATAAAGGTTTTCAGGATTAATCTTTTCGGCTTCTTTGTAATATTCAAGTGCTTTTTGGTTATCTCCCAGCTTACGGTAACATAATCCCATCTTCTTCATAACCCATAAACGGTTCTTTTCAAATAATTCAGCCTGTTTGTAATATTCAAGAGCCAGATCCCAATTCCTGAGTCGTTGATATGAATAGGCAATTTTTTCAATTATCTCAAAACTTTTTACCCCCTGTTTATGCAGCTTATTGTATATCTCTAATGCATCCTCGAAGTAATCTTTTTCAAAATAATACTCGGCAATATTTCTAAGTATTGTTGTATCATCGACAAGAATGTTGAAAAAAATGGAATTGTAGAGGTCAAGACCGCCCGAGAAAATATCTTCAAACTCTGTTTTGTCAGGTTGGAGTTTAAAGAACCGGTAAAGGTCCTGCAAATATTGGGTATAAATAACTTTATCTCGCTTAAACTGATCGATAAGTTCATCGCTTTCAGCCAGTTCATTCATCCCTTTCATTTCAGCATTGAACAGTTCAATCATCATTTTCTTTTGCATTTCCGGCATTCGCTTAACATTCAGCATAAATGAGTACTTATCGGAATTGCAGAGGAAACCTGTATGGTAAAGTCCGTCTACAAAAGCTGTTTTATCGAAACTATCTTCTTCCGACATTAATGATTCATCAATTATTTTGTTCTCAGGATGGAATGGCAAAAGCCAGTTGATGGTTTTTTGGAAGAATTCGAAATTCTTCAAATTTGCAAAAGCTGTCATAAAGACATCTGCACCTTCCATCTGCAATTTCGTGAATTCCTCAACTTTACCAAACAGGTCATCTGATTCCTCAAAAACAGTTTTCCATGCAGGGTTCTTTTCATCCATCAGGTCTTCCGGTACCAGGTTTTTCAAATCAAGTTTATCTTCCAGTTTTGGTTGAAGTTTAGCCATCTCGGGAATTATCTCATCCCTTAATTTCCTGGATATCTTTTCGGTTTCTTTCGATCGTATTACCTGGATAATAATAGCCTCTATTTCTTTTTGGATCCCTTTTTTATCTTTAAGTGTTTTCAGCCGGCTGATTATTTCGGGATACAAATATAACCGCTGGTCATATTTGAACAGGTTGAAAACCAGTCCTATTAGTGCCCGCTGACTTACCTCCCTGGTATTATCAATATAATAATCAAAAAGGATATTAAATTTGTATAGATCAAAATATCGCAGAAGGCTGAGAGTTATTGCACTAACAAAAAGGCTCTTGTCGTGCCATCTGAAATTTTGATTTTTTCTTAGCATAGTTGCCAGTTCCAAATCCCCATCTGAATATTTGTCAGTCAACCATAAATGGTTAAATATATTTGCTACCAGTGTTTCGAATTCCTTTACATCTTCTGATGTAGGATCAGAACCCAGAGTAAAATTTTCCTTAATGACTTTCTTGAGTTCCTTATTGAAACTCAGGTCATTCAGGTTTTCAGCAACAGTTTTACCTGAAAGTTTCTGTTTTGTTTTAAGATCAGATTTATAAGCGTAAAGCTGCCATCCCGAGTTTTTTGAAAGAAGGATTTCTTTTACCTGGTCATTTATCTGCAGGATGGAAACCAACAGACGGTTGTATATCTTTTGTCTTTCAGGATCTTTAATCCCTTCCAGTGTATACTTCAGCATGTTCTCGTAAGTGGATTCCAGTTTCTCCAGTTCAGAATTAAGATCGCCCATTCCTGATTCGGAAACAAGTTTACCAAGTAATTCAAGTGCCTCCTTAACTTTTTTCCGTGCAACAAGTTTGTTAATGTTTGATGTATGTTTACGTATGTAAGATATGTTCATAAAAGGAAAAATAATTAATAATATTGATTATTGCAATTAACTGACAAAATGTACATAGAAATATTATCTAAACTGCACTTGTCTATTATTCAATAATTAAGCCAAAATTTTAATTATGACATTTCTTCATATATTTTTTTTTCATATAAGCTTTACGAAAAGCCGGGGGAGATTGCTTCACTTCGTTTCACAAAATCCTTTTTCATCCAATAAAACCCGGTTAAAATTTTATTCCCTCTATTCCCTCTATTCCCTCTATTCCCTTCTTCCTGTTTATCAATAAAGATGTATCGAAAGCATAAAAACTTTATTCAAGGGGAATAAACCCCCTTGTTGGGTTGTCTAACAATTAGTAAAAACAAACAAAGATGAATAATAACATACAAAAAGTCATATTTGCGGGGATTTTTTTCCTATTATTATTTCCCGGGTTAAAAGCACAACAAAAAGTGTGGTCTCTTGAGGAATGCATTGACCTGTCTTTGCAGAATAATATCTCGCTTAACCAAAAGAAACTTTCCGGCAAACTGGATGAGATTAACCTGGAGCAGTCGAAAGCAGAAGTTCTGCCATCATTAACAGCTTCGGGCAGTCAGAGTTTCAATTTCGGAAGGTCGGTTGATCCATATTCATACGATTATATTGAACAAAATATTTCAAGCAGTAATTTATCGCTGAACTCGAATTTTACCCTGTTCAATGGATTTCAGACAAAGAACAATATCAAAAAAGATGAGATTGACCTGAAGGCAGGCAATTATGACCTGGAGAAAACTGAAGACCAGGTAATACTTGATGTTACCCAGGCATATCTCCAGGTACTTTATGCATACGAGCAGATTGAAAATGCTGAAACAAAAGTAAAGTCAACTGAAGCACAGGTTAAAAGAACAGAAATACTTGTAAGTACGGGAAGTGTACCTGAGGGGGATTTGCTGAAGATAAAATCTCAACTGGCTACTGATAACTATAGCCTGGTGAATAATGAAAACCAGCTTTCTATACTGAAAGTTAACCTTATGCAAATAATGGAAATGACGGTGACAGATAGTTTCGATATTGAAAGACCGGATTTTATTGAACCTGATCTGGGAACACTGACTGTTCCGGAATCAGAACAGGTTTTTCAGGATGCTCTTATACAAAGGCCGGAGATACAGGAAGCAAATCTGATGGTTGAAAGCGCAAAAACGAGTCTTGATATTGCTAAAGGTGCACGACTTCCAAGGCTGACACTTTCGGCAGGTATAACAACCGGATATTCTAATACCAGAAATTTGTATTCAAGGGAATCAATTTTGGAAACAAGGGAGATAGGATATTTACAAAGTGATCCGTCAGAACTTGTAATAACACAAGTTCCTGTATTTACGTCAACACCAATTGGTTATCCCTATTTCAATCAGTTGCAGGATAATCTTAGTGAATCAATCAGACTTAGTCTGAGTATTCCAATATTTGACAGAAAGCAGGTTCAAAGTAACATAAAGCGCTCTGAAATAAATATAAACACCGCAAAATTAAGTGCACAGAATACAAGAAACCAGTTACGGAAAACTATTGAGCAAGCCTATAATGATATGATTGCTGCCAGAAATAATCTTCAGGCATCAAGAGAACAATTAAAATCAATTGAGAAATCATTCGGAGATACTGAAAGGAAATTTAAACTGGGAATGGTGAATGCAACAGATTACCTGATTGAAAAGAATAACTTCGAACAGGCAAAATCAAACCTTACACGTGCTAAGTATGAACTTATATTTAAACAAAAAATACTGGAATTTTATCAGGATAAACCTATTGTTTTGTGAACTCGTAACTCGTAACCCGTAACCCGTAACTCGTAACAATTTGGAAGAATGTAAAATTTAGAATGTAGAAGAATGCAAACATTTAACGTATAACACATAAAAGAATCAAATGAAAAAGATCATAATTATACTATCGATTGTTATTCCGGTTGCTTTAGCAGGTTTTATTCTGCTTAAAAAGGAAAAGCCGCTAATATTTAAGTGGGAAACCATACCGGTTGAGAAAGGTGATATGAACAAAGTGGTTACAGCCACCGGAACACTTGAACCTGTTACAGAAGTACAGGTTGGCACACAAGTATCAGGTGAGATATCGGCTCTTTACGTGGATTTTAATTCGCATGTAAAAAAAGGGCAGGTAATTGCCATGATTGATACCACTAATCTGGCAGCCCAGGTGTTTGATGCAAAAGCAAATTACCACAGGAAAAGTATTTTACTTGATCAGGCTGAGAGGGAATACAATCGTATAACGAAGTTGTTTAAGGAGAAAGTTGTTGCCCGGGTTGAGATGGACAAAGTATTAGATGACTACCAGACAGCAGAATCAAATTTGCTTTCGGCAGAAACACAATTAAACAGGGCAAAGATTAATCTGGATTATGCAACTATCAGATCACCTATTGATGGAATAGTGATCTCAAAAAATGTGGAGCAGGGTCAGACTGTTGCAGCCAGCTTTAATTCACCAACACTGTTTAATCTGGTGAATGACCTTACAAAAATGCAGGTGGAAGCAAGTATTGATGAAGCTGATATAGGACAGATAGAGGTTGATCAGAAGGTAGATTTTTCTGTTGATGCTTATCCTGATGATACTTTTAACGGTGTTGTCAGACAGGTCAGGCTTAAACCTGTTATTGTGTCAAACGTAGTAACATATACTGTGATAATTGATGTGCCCAATCCTGATATGAAACTTATGCCGGGTATGACGGCAACAATCACAGTAATGATTGATAGCAGGAACGATATTTTGAAAGTCCCGTCAAAGGCTCTCAGCTTTTCTCCGCCTCCTGATTATTTATCTTATTATTATGAAAGCTTACCCGATTCTATGAAACAGGGCATTATCGAGATGAGAGAAAGAGTAGTTGAACGAATGAAATCGATGGGTCTTTCTGACAAAGAAATTGAAAACAGGCTGGAAGAAAGGTTCAACCAGTCCGCTATGTTCAGGCAGGGAAGTGGAGGCAGAACATCAGGTGGCTTAAGCATGGGAGCCGGACCGGGCAGTGGATCCAGGATGGGCATGCAGAATATGATCCGGCAGCAAGGTAGTAACAACAGAGGGAATTCCGGCAGGATATGGATAAGGGAAAATGAAGCTATTTGTCCGCTTATGGTATCTACAGGTTTAAGTGAAGGAGGGTTTGTTGAGATACGTTCTCCACGCCTTAAGGAAGGCATGGAAGTAGTAATGGGGGTTGAGTACGATGAAGAAAAGGTTAAAAATCAGAATCAAAGAAGTCCGTTTATGCCAACTCCCGGAAGTGGAAGAGGTCGTGGTCTTCATTGATACATCCCGGGGTTAATTATGATATTATAATATTCAATTATTTAGGATAATGAAGGAACAGGATCAGGAAAGAAAAAAGATCATTTCGGTTAACAACCTGTCAAAGATATACGATATGGGTGTTGTAAAGGTACATGCATTGCGTGGCATTGATATGGATATAAATGAGGGTGAATTTACTGCAATAATGGGGCATAGTGGTAGTGGCAAATCAACACTTCTTAACATATTTGGTTGTCTGGATGTACCAACTGAAGGAAAGTATTACCTTGATGGCTCCGATGTTAGTCATCTGGACAAAAACCAGTTAGCCAGGATGAGGAACAGGAAAATTGGTTTTGTTTTTCAAACCTATAATCTTTTACCAAGAACCTCAGCACTTGAAAATGTTGAACTGCCCTTACTTTATAATCCGGAGATAAGAAGAAAAGAAAGGAAGGAAAGGGCTATGAATACTTTGGAATTGGTGGGGCTTACCGATTGGTCGGAACATTTCCCAAACCAGCTTTCCGGAGGGCAGCAACAAAGAGTTGCCATTGCAAGAGCACTGGTAAATGATCCGGTGATAATGCTTGCTGATGAACCGACCGGTAACCTCGATACACGGACAAGTTTTGAAGTGATGGAAATTTTCCAGGGGCTTAACCTGAAAGGAATAACCATCGCGTTAGTTACTCATGAGACGGATATTTCAAAATTTGCTACACGAAATATCGTTTTCCGTGATGGAAGGATCAGTAAGGAAATTATTATTAAGAATATAAAAAATGCCAGAGAAGAGCTTGAAAAACTACTTCCGGAAGATGAAGAGATGAAGAAAATGATAGAATGAGAAGAGGAGAAGATGAGAAGAGGAGATGAGGAAATGGAGTAATGAGGTAATGAGGAGAAGATGAGAAGAGGAGATGAGGAAA
>JAUXED010000049.1 GCA_030618105.1 Bacteroidota bacterium
CACTTAACAAAATTTCTGTATCCTTTTACTGGTGTGGCTACAATTCAGATACAGGTTCTAAGCCTGACTTCCGTCAGGTGGTGGGGATTTCTGGTAATAAATCGGTCAGACCGTTAGTACAAGGGAAACAGCTTATTATAAATTCAATAGCAAAAGGGTTACAGAGAGTTTAGAATACTTCCAACCGGTCAGACTGGTGGGATGTACCGGTATTTTTCTGCTTTTAACTTTTCAACAATTTAACACGGTTATCTACAAATTGTTAATTTAATGCTATATGAGTATCCATAGGATTCTTATTCAAAAAAATATTCAATAAATTTATTCATTGTCAGATTTGTTAATAAATTTGTTGAAAACTCCTTTTTATCCTTTGGGTTTTGCTTTGATAATCTTAATAACTTAGTCCCATTAAATTAACTACATTATAATTCACAATCTTGGATAATTGTGATCCTTTCTTCAGTTTAAAAAACCGGAATATTGTTGTCGTAGAAGATGATGTATCAAACTTCCGGTATTTCGAAACTGTTCTGAAAAAAACTCAGGCAAATATACACTGGATAAAAAACGGTCGTGATGCGGTCAGCTACTGCACTGATTCTTCAAACAATATTGATTTGGTAATCATGGATATTCTGATTCCTCTAATTACCGGGATTGAGGCAACACGCGAAATAAAAAAGTCGCGAAAAGATTTGCCGGTTATTGCTGTCACCGCTTATGTTTCCAGGGATATTCAGGAAAGCTGTTTTATGGCAGGGTGTGATGAATTCCTGTTTAAGCCACTGCTTCCCAAACAATTACTTGATTCAATCAAACACTTTTTTGAGAAAGATCAGGTCTCTGTTTATAATTAAGCCATTTATCTATAATCATCAGTAATTGGTTTTTACTTAAAGGTTTAGCCAAATAATCATTGAAACCGGTTTCCAGTAATTCTCTTTTCTTATTACCAAGAATATGGGCTGTATGAGCAATTACAGGGATTGTTTTGTCTTTTTCCCGAATTTTCTGAAAGGCTTCAATTCCATCCATATCAGCCATAGATATATCCATTAATACTAAATCAACTACTCCGCTTTCCCCGATAGAATTAACTGCTTCATATCCATCTTTTGCCCATATAATTTCTATTTTCGTGGGTTTTAATATTGCTTTCAGCAGATCAAAACTTAATGTGTCATCTTCAGCGATCAGTATTTTCTTACTGCTCCAGTCATATATTATACCCTGTTTTTGTTTGCTGTTGTTTTTCATTTTTTCTTTATTAGACAATTTTCAGGACAGGACACTTACTTCCTACTTCTTCACTCACCTCTTACCTCTTATTCTTCCTCCTTCCTACTTCTTACTTCTTACTTCCTACTTCTTCACCTCTTCCCATTTTCTCATTTTCTCATCCTCTTCCTACTACTTACTATTTACTTCTTACTTCTTCACTCTTCAACTCCCCGGTAAAGCTGGTAATATTTCCCGAATTCCTGTTCTGCTTTTTTCTTTAATTCTCCATTCTCATACATACTCGTGAATCTCATGAGATCCTGAAGGATCTGTAATGACATGCTCTTTTCATACCTGGTTGCATCCTGAAATTCAGCATCCATAGAAAAATAGTATTCAAGATCTTCGGTAACCACTGATAACAAATCCCCTGCAATACTATCAGCCTTCTCCTTTGCTCCAGCCATATAATAACCTTCAACCAACCCGGCTGTAAACATATCATTGGGCAATTTGTCGAGAGGCATAATTTCAACACAACGATCAAGAACTGTTATTGCAGAATCTCTTTTCTCATCAGAGATTAATGATTTTGCCAGGCGTGCAAAATTATTTCTCACTCGCATAACCATCAACGTCCTGCGTGTATAATAATCCACGTAAACGTCCGGCTCACTGATTCTGCCCCAACTGAACTTATTTATCAGGTTATCATACATTACATCCGGATTTATCCGGCCATAATCAATAATACCACTTCTTGCCGTTTTTATTGGAACCAGCCGGTATGCAAATCCTTCAAGCTGAAAATAATTTTCAAGTCCAATTGCATCTTCATGTCCGCCGGTTACAAAATAGACAGGACGATCCCAGTCATTCTGTGCAAGAAAATCAATCAGCATTAACTGGCTTTTTAAAATATAATTTCTGTCAATGGTAATATCAATATATGGTACAATTTTATCAGCATTTTCCTTAGCCACGGTGCCATTAGCCAAAACCATGGTTTTATTCACAGGTATCCTGAATTTTTTTGTTGGTATATAATCAATCCACTCGTTATCCCTGGTTCTTATTTTTGTCCCCCGGGTATCATTTCTTACAAAATCCACAATTTTATCAATCTCTGTGAATTTATCTACCCTGTCAATAATAAACACCTGGTTATTTGTTCCTTCCTGATATTTTTCCAGGGGCAAAGAAAGAGGGAGGGCTTCAGACTCATATACTTTTCTTGTCATCTGTTCGATATACCAGTCTGTATTAAACAACATCATATTTACAACGCGAATATCAGTTCGTATTCCTTCAACCTCTTGTGCATACCATAATGGGAAGGTATCGTTATCCCCGTTTGTAATCAAAATGGCATTTGGAGCACATGAGTTAAGGTAATTATAAGCAATATCTCTGGCAAAATATTTTCCCGAACGGTCATGATCATCCCGGTTTTCCCTGACCATTATTCCCGGAACCAGTATTAGCCATACCAGGCCACTGATAATGGCTGCAACACTACCTGGAATATATTTTTTCATATAATCATAAGAAGCCAATACCCCCAGACCAATCCAAATAGTGAAAACGTAGAAAGAACCGGCATACGCGTAATCTCTTTCCCTGGGTTGGTTTGGATACTGGTTAAGATAAACCACAATGGCAATACCGGTCATTAAAAATAAAAGTGACGTAACCCAGAAATTCTTTTTATCCCTCTGAAGCTGGAATAATAATCCAACCAATCCAAGAAGTAAGGGTAACATAAAATATTTATTCCTTGATGGAGTATCCATGCTTTTTGGCAGAGCATCCTGTGGACCCAGCCGCAATTCATCCAGGAAATCAATCCCGCTAATCCAGTTTCCTTTTAAGGGCCCTCCATGTCCCTGGATATCATTTTGCCGTCCCGCGAAATTCCACATAAAATAGCGGAAGTACATATGCCCAATTTGATAATTGATGAAAAATCTAATGTTTTCAACAAATGTGGGTTTGTATACTGTTTTCGTTTTTCCTGATCCATCATTAACCGTTACCGGAATACCTTTTATTCTTCCCCAATTACGGTATTGTGTTTTATGATCGGGTTGAGGACTCCACATTCGCGGGAAGAAAGTCATAAACCGTTCATCATATTTAACTTCCGCGTTGTATTTTATTATTTCATATTTGCCGTTCCTCGGCCTGTAAGTGGGTTTACCATCCTCTATTGCTTCAGTTTGAGCATTATAGTACTGTCCATATAAAAGGGGACTGGAACCATACTGTTCCCTGTTGAGATAGTATAACAATGAAAAGACATTTTCCGGATTGTTTTCATCCATCGGGGGATCAGCCAGAGAGCGGATAATGATCATTGTAAAAGAGGAATATCCAATAAAAATTACTGCGGCACCTGTTAAAATAGTATTCAGAATTACTTTGTTATTGTGCGCCAGGTAATAAATAACCCCTGACACAATAAGCCATAACACCAGATTTACGAAAACCGAACCGCTAAGAAACGGAATACCTAACAGTGTAATTGCAATGATGGAAAAAACGGCAATTTTAATTTCTGATTTTCCCCTGAAATGGGTATAGTAAATGGCAAGAATAAGTGAAATAACCAAAAACAATAAATGTATCAGAACACCTGAATTATAGGAAAGACCGAAAGTGTTTACAAACAACAGCTCAAACCTGGATGAGGTTTTGGCAATTCCCGGAATAATCCCCCACATAATGAGGCCTATCAATACAACAGAAATTACCAGAGCAACACTAAATCCTTTTATACTGAATGTGTGTTTTCTGAAATAATATACAAATGCAATTGCAGGAATAGCAAGAAGGTTAAGCAAATGTACCCCAATGGATAATCCCATCAGATATGCAATTAGAATAAGCCACCTGTCAGCATGTTTTTCATCAGCAACATTTTCCCATTTCAGTATCGCCCAAAACACAACAGCAGTAAAAAGCGAAGATGTCCCATATACCTCTCCTTCAACAGCCGAGAACCAGAAAGTGTCTGAAAAAGCATACGCCAGTGAACCCACCAATCCACTTGCCAGAACAGCAATCATCTGCCCCCTGGCCATTTCCTTATTTCCGGCAAATATTTTTATTGCCAGGTGTGTTATTGTCCAGAAAAGAAACATGATCGTAAAGGCGCTTGCAAGGGCTGATAGCGCATTTATCATTTTTGCTGCTGATGCACTACTGCCCGCAAACAAAGTTGCTACGCGCGCCATAATCATATGCAAGGGAGCTCCCGGAGGGTGACCAACTTCAAGTTTATAAGCTGAGGCAATAAACTCACCACAATCCCATAAGCTTGTGGTTGGTTCAATTGTCATAAGATAAACAACCGCGGCTATCAGAAAAGTAAGCCATCCCAGGGTTCTGTTATATATTTTGAAGTTCTTCATATATAATAAATATTAAAAAAGGTATCTATTCAGTGCCTAAAAGAAATGACTAAAGTGACTAAAATTTAAAATGACTAAAATGTCTTCCGAATTCATATTTCATATTTCGGTTACAACTTATGCATATCCTTAAAGCCTAAAAAGTATAAGGATTTTGCGATTCGCCTATATTTAATCATTTACTCATTTTAGCAAATTCTGTCAGCGAATTTAATACTTTTTCTTCATGCTGCATTTATAAACTCTGAATTAACTATTTTTGAAAGAAATTTCTATCATCCTGATCAATGAAAAAATATATTCCCCTTCTTCTCATAGCCTTTTTCACAGCAGAAGCATTACAAGCTCAATACTATATAAAAGGTCAGGATCCGGCTTCAATTCACTGGAAAGAGATTAATACAGAACATTTTCAGGTTCTGTTCCCTGAAAATTATTCGAAAGAGGGACAAAGATTAACAAATATTCTTGAATACTCTTTTCCTCATGTCTCCGAACAACTTGGACATCAGCCATCCAAAATTCCTGTTATCGTTCATAATTACTCTGCCATCTCAAACGGATTTGTTTCATGGGCTCCGAAAAGGATAGAATTGTACCCGGTTCCTGATCCAGGTTCTTTTCCCCAGGAATCGCTTGAACAGTTGGTTCTTCATGAATTGAGGCATGTTGTCCAGGTTGATAAGCTTAACCAGGGTTTTACGCGTTTGTTCTCCCTGGTTTTAGGTCAACAGGCTGTTGGGGGTGTTTCCGGTATTATCCCATTCTGGCTGCTTGAAGGAGATGCTGTTTATAGCGAAACGTCATTAAGTCATTCGGGAAGAGGCAGTTTGCCATTTTTTAAAATGAAGCTACGTGCCCTTTCTCTTGAAAAAGATGATTTCTGCAGCTTCGATAAAATGTTTTTCGGATCATATAAAAATTATATTCCTGATTATTACCAGTATGGTTATCAGATGGTTACCTTTTCCATGCAAAAATACGGGGAAAGTCTATGGGGGAACTCTATTGATTTTATCGCAAAAAACCCCTATACATTTTTCCCTCTCCACATTAGCTTAAAAAAACAAACCGGTCTCTCAAAAAGGGAACTCTATAAAGAAACTTTTAATCATTTACATAAAGAATGGGAAGAACAAAATTCACAGATCAGCTTCACTGAATTTGATACTATAAACAAATTAAAACGTAAGTCATATACAAGTTACCGCTTCCCACAATATCTTAATGACACCATAATTATTGCTGAAAAATCAGGGACTGATCAGATTAAAGAATTTATAACTTTAAATACCAGGACCGGAGAAGAAAAGATGCTGCATAAACCGGGATATTATCAATCTGTAAGGTTATCAGCAGGTTCAAACAAGATCGTATGGTCGGAAAATATACCGGATCCCAGATGGGGAAACCGTAGTTACTATGATATAAAGATATTTGACCTTGTTACCTCAAATGAAACCCGGCTTACCAACAGAAACAGGTATTTCAGCCCCGCGATATCTGCCGATGGAAAAAAGATAGTAACAGTTGAGATAAGCAAAAAAAACTATGCATCACTTGTTATTTTAGATACACAATACGGGAGAACTATTCAAAAAATCGAAATACCCAGGGGCTTAACTCCATTAATGCCAACCTGGTCTGAAAGCGATGGTCATATTTTTCTTACTGTATTATCCGGGAAAGGGAAAAGTATACGCGAAGTTGATCCCGAAACCCAAATATGGAAAACCTGGGTAACCCCGGGATTCGATGATATAATGAATATTGTTCCACTGGATGATTTCATACTTTTTCATGCTACTTATTCCGGTATTGATAATATTTATGCTCTTAATAAAAATTCTATGGACCTGTATCAGGTAACCTCATCGAAATTTGGCGCATTTGATGTATGTGTTTCACCTGACAGGTCGCAAATCGTTTTCTCGGATTACACCTCAACCGGATATAATCTGGGAAAAATGATTTTTGATCCTGATCGGTTTCAAAAAACATTTCCTTTTAAAAACCGGGAAGAAATAAAAGTAAATAATAAGCAGAAAAAGTTTGTTTTCAACCAGGACAGTATTCCTGACACTGAATATGAAATAACATCTTACAAAAAGGGATTGCACCTGCTGAATTTCCATAGCTGGATGCCCTTCTATTTTGATCTTGATAATATTGAGCTTACAGATCCGGCCATCTCGCCCGGATTTACCTTGTTCAGTCAGGACAATCTCAGCACCACAATAACAACCCTTGGATATGAATACAAAAATAACCGGCACTATCTGCATTCAAAACTCACCTATAAAGGAATATATCCGGTTATTGAGCTTTCGGCGGATTATGGCGGAACACCTGTGATTTTCCGGGATTCGGCAGAAATCCCGCTTCCGGAAAATTATTCTAATAGAATCGATTTCAGGTCAAAGATTTACTTACCCCTGAATTTAACTCATAATCGCTTCGGTAAATTTTTCAAACCTTCTTTCGAATTAATATACACCAATAGTTTTTTATATAATGGTGAAAGTCAGGTTTACGAAAAAGGGCGGATGTTTTTGAAATATCGTTTGTACTATTCCAACCTGCTAAAATTGTCGCATCGTGATTTTCAGCCACGATGGGGACAGGTATTTGATATAAATTTCCTGCATACTCCTTTTGATCAGGTGAACTATGGTAATGATTTTTCATTCAGAACAGTGTTATATTTTCCCGGATTTCTACGACATGATGGATTAAAATTCAAGATTGGAACAGAAAAACAAAACCCGAAGAAATTTATATTTTACAACACTGTCGATTTCCCAAGGGGGTATTACCACACAATTTCCGAGGAGTTTACTGCACTCTCAGGTGAATACTCTGTTCCTCTATTATACCCTGATCTTAACCTGTTTACGTTGGCTTATTTAAAGCGATTCAGAGGAAGTGTTTTTGTTGATTATGCTACCGGAAAACGAAATCATGACCTGTTAAACAGAACTTTTAATAAGTACCGTCAGGAATATTTGTCTATTGGAGGTGGTTTACTGGCTGATGTTCATTTCTTCCGTATTCCATTTCCTGTAAGTATGGGAATAGAGTATGCATATATGCCATATAAAAATGCCTATGATATCCGATTCCTGTTTGAAATAAATGTTTTTGGATTTGCTATTAACCGGAATTAACCGCTAAGTACGCTAAGGATGCGCAAAGGTAACTTCGCGCCTTCTTTGTGAACTCTGCGGTTAGTCTTCTTTTTAAATACGGAAACTAAACTTGTCATATTTGTATTAATACGGAAACTAAACTTGCCGTATTAATATATTTATTTTATATTTGAACAAACTATTGTAAAATGTGGTATAGCAGAATTTACGAGACAAAGGAAACTTATCTGAAAAAAGGCAAGGTAAATTTGATGTATGGCCCCAGGCGGGTAGGCAAAACATCATTAATAAAACAACTATTAAAAGACATAACTAAAAAGGTTTTCCTTGGCGATGGTGATGATATTCAATTACGTAAGATTTTAAGTTCGAACGATAAAACCAGAATACTATCGGCATTGCAAGATTACGATTATATCTTTATAGATGAAGCCCAAAGAATTTCAGATATTGCCTGGGGTTTAAAAATATTGGTTGATAATTTGCCCGAAACAATAATAATAGCAAGCGGTTCTTCATCGTTTCAATTGTCTTCGCAGGTAGGCGCTCCATTAACGGGAAGAAGTATTACCAGTATGTTATTTCCTATTTCGGCAATAGAGTTAAAGCAACAGTTTGGTGGTATGCACATTATACAAAATCTCGAAAATTATTTAGTTTATGGGATGTATCCCGAAATATTAAATACAGGAAATAGTAAGGATAAAATTTCGTATTTATTCGAGTTAAGAAATTCTTATTTGCTAAAAGATATTCTTGAAGTAGAAAACATAAGAAATGCAGATAAATTGTATGACTTATTGCGTTTGATTGCATTCCAGATAGGCAATGAAGTTTCGCTAAGCGAATTGGGTAATGCTCTGGAATTGGCTAAACAAACCGTAAGTCGTTATCTCGATTTACTTGAAAAAGCATTTATTATTAAAAAGATTGGTGGTTTTTCCAGAAACTTACGAAAAGAAGTAACAAAAACAAATCGCTATTATTTTTTCGATAATGGCATACGAAATGCAATTATAAATAATTTCAATATGGTAGAAACCAGAAACGATATTGGAATGCTATGGGAGAATTTTATGGTAATGGAACGTATAAAAAAGCAGCATTATCATGAAATATACAGCAATAATTATTTTTGGAGAACTTACGACCAGAAAGAAGTAGATTTTGTAGAAGAACGTGAGGGGAAACTTTTTGGCTATGAGTTTAAATGGAAAGTCAAAAACATCAAAAATCAAAAAGAGTGGCTAAGCACATACGATAATGCAAGTTTTGAGTTAATACACAAAGAAAATTTTTTGCAATTTATCACTTAGCGCAAAAACATCATACCGGCACCCTGATTTATCCAGGAGTAATAAGGTATCCAGGGGAATAATGAATGTCGATTAACGATTTCAGATGTAATAGATATTCAATGATATTATAATGAGCGAATGAGTAAATGCTTAAATGACTGAAACTTAATATTTATTTGCATTTTTGCCAACTGCCTTTTGCCAATCCCGAAAATTAACAAATCTGCGATTTGTGTAAATTTTCGAGGATCCTCGGAAAAATATGAAATCGGAGATTCCTTTTTTTCCGGGACTGCCAACTGTGGACTGTCGATCAGGTGAATCATTATATTCAGGTTTAACCAAGAAATCTTTTAACAACCCTTGTTTTCCATCTTGTATAGGGAGGATACCTGAGGGGAATATCAAGAAGGTTTGATTTTTTCATAATAGCCCTGAAGTTAGAAAAAGTGTCAAATGTGCTTTTTCCATGATACCTTCCCATACCGCTTTCCCCAACTCCTCCAAAAGGTAAATATGGATTACTGAACTGTATAATAGCATCGTTTATTGCACCGTTACCCGAAGATGTTTTACTAAGAATATATTTTTGGAGTTTCCGGCTTTTCGAGAAGATATATAATGATAGCGGTTTAGGGTAATTATTTATCAGCAGAAAAATTTCATCAATATTGTCATATTCAATAACAGGCAAAACAGGTCCGAAAATTTCTTCCTGCATAATCATATCTCCGGGTTTCACGTTGTCGATAAGTGTTGGTGCGACATATTTTTCTGAAACATCAATGTCCCCTCCGCTGATAATATTTCCTGATCGCATTAATCCCTCCAGTCTTTCAACATTGGCTGCATTAATTATTCTTGTATAATCCTGACTCTCAGACGGCTTTTTCCCATAGAATTCAGTAATAAAAAGTTTAATTTTATTAAGCAATTTTTCTTTAATATCCTTTTGAACCAATAAATAATCTGGGGCAATACATGTTTGTCCTGCATTATAGAATTTACTCCATGTAATTCTTTTTGCAGCCAGGTTTATATCAGCATCTTTACATACTATACAGGGATTTTTTCCACCCAACTCAAGAGATACGGGAGTAAGGTTTTTCGAGGCGGCTTCCATGATCTTTTTACCTACATTAACGCTTCCGGTAAAAAAAATATAATCCGGCTTTGATTCAAGAAGCACTTGGTTTACTTCATTGCCTCCCTTTAAGAGTGTAATATAGCCGGGATCAAAATTTGAGCTTATAATTTCGTTTATCACATCAGCTGTATGAGGCGCTCTTCGTGAAGCTTTTAACAAAGCACAATTCCCTGCTGACATTGCACCAATAAGAGGGATCATCAATAACTGGAACGGATAGTTCCACGGAGAAAAGATCAATACATTCCCATATGGTTCAGGAAAAAAATAGCTTTTTGATATAAAGTGGACCAATGGTGTCCTGACTCTTTTGGGTTTAGCCCATTTTTTAAGTTTCCGGATATGTAATTTTAACTCCTGAGTTACAAGACCTGCTTCCGTATAAGCTTCTAATTCCGGTTTATGTAAATCAAGGTATAATGCTTCACATATACGGTCTTCATAAGCTTGTACGGTTTTTAGTAATTTTTTAAGACTCTGAATTCTGAAATCAATGTTTTTAGTTTCCTGAGTTTGAAAAAAAATCCTTTGATTTTCAATTAATGATTGTATTTCTGAAGCTTCCATATAACTAATAAATTAGTAACTATTTAGTGTCTTATGGTTGGAATGATAGAATGATTAAATGTCAAGAATGTTACGAGTTACGAGTTACGAGTTACGAGTTCAAGTCTCTTCGCCCACTGCCTGTTTCTTTTCCATTTGTTCCAGTACCGAAACTGTCTTGTTTCCCGGCTTTTCGGGAATTTGATCCATGGCATATTCAGCTATCGCGGTGATTGTATATGCAGGATTGCTGCCAAGGTTTCCCTGGATTACCGAACCATCAATAATATACATGTTTTTATAGCCATGAACTTCTAATTTTTCGTTAACCACCCCTGATTCAACTGAGTCTGACATAGGGCATCCTCCAATAATGTGTGCTGTAGTAGGTCGGTTTAAAAAGATCTCCAGTATTATATTCTGTGGAATTCCATGCACTTTTTTTGCGTAATTTTCCATCACTTTCTGCCCCTGGGCAATATATGCAGGAACCTTTTTCTCTCCTCTGTTTCTAATTTTCATTCCCCCGCCAAATATATTTCTCTTCCATATCATCTCCATAGAATTATCGATTGTTTGCATAACCAGAAATATTACAAGGTTTGCAGACCAGTTGAAATTAAAAACAGTTTTAATGAATTGCAGAGGATGTGTAAGTGTTTTATAAAACAACCTGAAAAATCTTATCAGGGGGTTTGTATTCCCTTCTGCTGAAAGAGTAAAAAACCATTTCATTGCATTCGACTTATCAGGATACTTGACTATCTCGACATGTGTATGAGGGTCGGGATTAAAAACCGAGGTAATTGCAATTCCGTTATTAAGTTTTTCTTTTGCCCCGGAAACAGCACATAATGTCTGTGAGTTTGTACGTAATTCATATCCGAGTTTTTCAGAAATAGCCGGCAGGGTATTATACTTGTACTTCTGTTTTAATAACAGGTCTAAAGTACCAAGTGGTCCGCCTGAAAAAACAAGTCCTTTTGATCTGTAAACTTTTGCTTTTCCCCTAAACAAAGAAGTGCCTGAACGTGTGAAAATATGGTATAAATTATCTTTGTAAATGATTTTTTCAACCTTCGTTTCCGCCATAATATCAACACCCATTTTCTCAGCAAAATAGAGGTAGTTCTTATCAAGGGAATTTTTTGCATTATCCCTGCACCCGACCATACAGCCCGCACATTCGGTACATCCTTTTCTTTTCGGACCCAAGCCGTTAAAATAGGGGTCAATTTCAATTTCCTTATCACCAAAATACACTCCAACATGAACTGCTTCAAAAGTGTCTTCCCCGTTAAAATCTTTTGCTACTTCTTTTAAAATATCATCTTCATAGTTCAGTTTATCATATTGTGTTCTTCCCAGTATAAAACCTGCCTTTTTATAATATGGCTCAAGAATTTTTTTCCAATCTTTAAACTCTGACCATGAAGGATTTTGAAAAAATTCATCCTGGGGTTTAACCAAGGTATTGGCATAAACAAGACTACCACCTCCAACTCCCACACCGCTAAGTATGCTTGCTTCCGAAAAAAAGGATAGTTTCTGAAAACCTAACATCCCTATCCGGGGATACCAGAGATATTTTAGTACGTTCCAGTTTGTTTTAGGAAAATCTTCATTCCGGTATCTCTTCCCTTTCTCAATGGTTAATACCGAATATCCTTTTTCAGCCAGTCTCAATGATGAAACACTTCCTCCAAAACCGGACCCGATTACAATATAATCGTAAATCATTTATTTAACAGGTATTAAAATTATATTTTTTTATTTTTGGCAGGTTTATGCTGTAGCCTGGATCGTGTGTTTGCCTATCGGAGCTATAGCGTATAACCGGCTTGCTAAACATGATTAGATAATTTATAAATAGAACCGAAATTTTAAACCAGTGTTTGTTATCCATTCCTTTTGTTTAATATCGTCATCTTGATAGTCTTTCACTTTTTTAGAATAGTAATTAGGAAATATTTCACCTGCGATGGTAAAATGTTCTGAAAAGAAATATTCAATTCCTATTACAGGTCCAAACAGAATTCCTTTTGCTTCATACGTTTCGTAATTTACCATGGTAGAAGATTTGTATTCACTAAATTCAGAGGAATACCCAAGTTTTAATCCATATATAAAACCAACCTTGTTTTTATTTATGATACCATAAGTTCCCAGAATATAAATGATTCCCTTATTCTTACTTTTATATGATGATCCTTCATCCCGGGTATAAGTTCTAATACCTACCTCTGGTTCAATTCTTAGTTTATCTAAAATATTAAATGTTAGAGTAATACTACTAGATGGTAAATAAAATGAGTAGGATCTGGGTAATTCAACATTTATACCGATACCAAAAGGCTTAAGTTTGTAATTATTTATATCAGTATCAAGACTCTGACCGTAAGTAAACCTTACAATCAGGCTCATAATTAAAAAAAAATAAATGGAGGGTAAGAATTTCATAGTTTCAAATATTATTTTGAAAATGAGTTATTAAATTGGATCTAACTTTAAGATAAAAGTAGAAAAAAAATGGTTATTGCAATAAATATTGAAATCTCTACCGTATCAATTTGCCATTTTTATTAAATCATAATAAAATTGGGGGAAACTATGGTTGGTATATCAGATCGTGGATTGGAGTATAAGTTATACATTTTAGACAAAAGAATAACGTTATTAATAACGTAATTAATGCCGTTATTAATAACGTTATTCTTTTGCAAAACTCCATTTTAATCGCAGGAAAGCAAGCGTCATTTTTTCCCTGGTTCCTTCAATGAATTCTCCGTTGAAATGTTGCAGGATAAATGAAATACCCATATTATCAGTCAGGGACAGTCTCAGATCAGGCCCGATATAATAACCATTCATGGAAGGAAATAGCATAGCAGAAAAACTTCCATTAAATAAGGGGTTAAAAGGATAAGATATCCCGGCAAAAATGGAATAATCAGTAAATGAAATATTTTTAACTGACAGGGTTTGAAAATAATAATCGCTGAAATCAGATATTGCCTGATCGAAACCGTTATACAAAAATTCAGTCCGGATATTCAAAGAATTTTTAAACGTATAATCCCAGGAAAGAGAAAGCATAATGGTTCCTGAGTTATCTGAAAAATTTTCCTTCGGCCGGAACCAACTCATTTCACCTCTAAACCCGGCACCACTGATATCACCTGCCCATCCTGCTCCTAATACCCAATCTTCACTATTCAGTATTCCACCCAGGAACTGAAAATCATATCCCCATTTATTGAATTGGAAAAGTCCTGCTGCAGTTACCTTATCATTTCTGTCGATTTTCACAGCTGCCTGCGCTACGGATGACAATCCTGTATAATATTGTACGAGAACGGCATCACTTCCCGGTTTTTCAATATAATCGAAATCGAAAAACGAATAAGCATTGAAAATATCATTAGGATTCCAGGCAAAGGTCCGCCCCCAATTGATTCGTTGCCTGCCTGTTCGTATTTGTAATTTCCCAAAATATAAATCAAAATATGCACGATCGATGTTACTGTTTAATAAAAATGAATTCTCTTCCAGCAAATTGACTGATAAATTCATCCATCCCTGATCTTGTTCAATCATAGTATTATACCCGGGAATCATTTTCATAAAATCGCCATAAATAAAACGATTCCTCATTTCAACAGTGGCAATAGCGTTATCAGAAATAAACCATTTAAAATTTAGTCTGTTATGTATTAACTGATCTGAGAGCCAGTTTTCATCAATCTCTTCATACATAACTGTCTGCATATTGCTAAGGTACCCTTTAAAAGAAAAATTGCCGTTTTGTGCAAAAGATCTGTTTGCAAGTATAAAGAGTATAAACATCAGTATAACTGACCCGAAGAACTTCATGTTTAAAGCTTTAATTCAATTACCGTGCCTCATCCGTTTTAACTTTTCCATCTTCGATGGTTATCACTCTTCTGGCTTTTTTCACTACCCTGGCATCGTGAGTGGAAAAAATAAAAGTGATATTCTCTTCTTTATTAAGGTGTTCCATTATATCAAGTAAAGTTTCTGTTGACTTTGAATCCAGGTTTGCAGTTGGCTCATCAGCCAGTATAAATTTTGGTTTAGATGCCAGTGCACGTGCAACAGCCACTCTTTGCTGTTGTCCCCCTGACAACTTCGACGGACGGCTGTTCATTCGTTCTTCAAGCCCTACAGCCTTTAGCAGTTCCCGGGTACGGCTGTCGCGTTCCCTCTTACTTTTACCCTGCAGGTGCATAATGAACTCTACATTTTCTTTTGCAGTCAGCACAGGTATAAGGTTATATGCCTGAAATACAAAGCCAATATTGTTCATCCTGAAATCAGTTAATTTTCTTGATTTTAGTTCCCATATATTCTGTTCATCAATAAACACCTCCCCTGAGGTCGGATGATCCAGTCCTCCCAGCATATTAAGCAGTGTAGTTTTACCGGAGCCTGAAGGACCGACTATAGCAGCAAATTCTCCCTTCTCAAAGTTCATGTTAATTCCGTTAACGGCTTTTACCTCAATACCCGAACCGTCATAGATTTTTGTCAGGTTTTTAATTTCTATAATACTCATAGTGTTATATTTATCGTTTCGTAACTATTCAGTGTCTTATGGTTAGAATGACTAAAATGACTAAAATTTAAAATGACTAAAATTTTAGGTTAATTTCATTATACTTTGCATTTTTGTCGATCGCCAATTGCCGATTGCCGACTGTTGACTGCCGATTGCCGATTTTCTTCTATTCCATTCGTAATGCTTCTGCCGGATCATATTTCAATGCTTTATATGCCGGATAAAGAGCGGCTATGATGCCCGTTAAAATCACAAGGATTGTAACATTTATAGCCATTTCGGGCTCAAATTTGCAATAAACCATAGTATCATACCCAAGCTGGGAATATCCTTTTGCCCATATTGAAAGGTTTATTGCATGGGTTTCAAAATATTTCGATATCAAACTACCGACGATCACACCTGCAACACCTCCCACCAAGGATAGCTGCACTGTTTCAACCACTATCATGGTAAACACTTTTAATCTATTCATCCCCACAGCCATAAGCATTCCAATCTCTTTTACTCTTTCAAGTATTACCATTAGCATTGTATTAATGATACCAAACAACAAAGCAAGTAAGATGATCATAATAAAAATATACATATACAAGTCCATAACCTCAGTCATATAACCCATTTCAGGACTAATTTCCTTCCAGTTCAGGACTTCATAATCAGCAACTAAGGCTTTTGCCTCGTCCTGTACGGAAGCTACCATCTCGTTATTGTCAACAAGTATTGCAATTTCGTGGCTTGCACCTTCAGGCAAATTTAATAATCGTGAAAGATCATTATACCTGACGAAGACGCTCATTTCGTTGTAGATTGAATTTGGTGTTTCAAAAATCCCTGCTATCCGGAATGCACCTGCCGTTATGTTTTTATCCATATCCTGCAGTGTGATGACAATTTTCGAATGTAATTTTACATTGAGTTTTTTAGCCAGCTTCTTACCAATAACAACCGGGTTTCTGGGTACACCCTCGAAATATTTTCCTTCAACGATTTTCGTACTTAGGTTAGT
>JAUXED010000048.1 GCA_030618105.1 Bacteroidota bacterium
CATCACCTCATCACCTCATCACAAACTTACTTAAGATACTTATCCAGCCATCCAAAAAATTCACGTTGCCAAAGAATACTGTTCTGGGGTTTTAGTACAAAATGTGTTTCTTCGGGGAAGAAGAGCAGCTTACTTGGAACTCCCCTGAGTTGAGCTGCATTGAATGCCTGCAAACTTTCTGTATAAGGGATCCTGTAATCATTTGCCCCTGTAATGATCATAATTGGTGTATCCCAGTTTTGAACAAATTTATGTGGGGATGTAGCGTAAGATTTTTGTGCAACTGTATTTGATTTATCCCAATACGAACCACCCATATCATAATGAACAAAGAATGTTTCTTCTGTTGCAGCATACATACTCTCGAAATTGTAAATACCACAATGCGAAATAAAAGCTTTAAACCTGTTATCGTGATTGCCGGCAAGCCAGAATACAGAGAATCCTCCATAACTTGCCCCAATAGCTCCAAGACGGTCTTCATCTATAAATGGTTCTTCTTTCAGCTTATCAATAGCGCTCAGATAATCCTTCATATTCTGTCCTCCGTAGTCGCCCGATATTTGTTCGTTCCATTCAGTGCCGAATGTGGGTAACCCACGTCTGTTGGGAGCAACGATAATATAATCATTGGCTGCCATTATCTGGAAGTTCCAGCGGTATGAAAAAAACTGACTGACAGCGCTTTGCGGACCACCCTGGCAATAGAGTAAGGCAGGGTACTTTTTGTCAGGATCAAATCCGGGAGGGTAGATCACCCAGACAAGCATATCTTTTCCATCTGTGGTTTGTATCCATCTTTTTTCCACCTTACCCATCTCAATATTATCGTAAATATTCCGGTTAGTAAAAGTAAGTTGCTGTTCGCTTCCGGTTTCTTTATTCACCCGGAATATTTCCGTTGCCATGGACATTGACATTTTTTCGCCAACGATACTATTTACGGCAAGACTAAAAGAATTATAATTATGAATACCTTCAGTTATTTGTTTTATCTGCCCTGTTTTAAGTTCGAGTTGATAGATTTGATAAGTTGCCTTAACGCCACTGATAAAGTAAATTATATCTCCTTCATCACTCCAGCATAGATTTGAAACATTTTGGTCAAAATCTTCAGTCAGATATTTCTGGCTGCCTGTTGCCATATCATAAACAAGCAATCTGTCTTTATCAGCTTCATATCCCGGAGTTTCCATGCTTTGAAAAGCAATCTTCATACCGTCAGGTGAAAAAACGGGATATTTATCATAACCGGGCATTCCCTCTGTTATATTTTCAGTTTTCCCGGTTTCAAGGTGGTATAGATAAATGTCTGAATTGGTGCTGGTTGTATAGTCAGAACCGCTGAGTTTTTTGCCCGTGTATGCAATTATTTTTCCATCAGGACTCCATGTTATTTCGCTGAAGTCAAAATATGGCGATAATGGAGAATCAAAAGGTTCTTCTTTCATAATGTCTTTTCCTTCTGTAATCTCGTCAGTTGAATAGTCAGAAACAAAAATGTGACTATAACTATAATCATGCCACCTGTTCCAATGCCGGTACATCAGGTCGTTAATGATCCTGACATTAACAAGTGGCAGGTCAGCATAGATATCCAGGGCTGTTTCATCAATCTTTACATCTTTGGTAAACAGTAGTTTCTTTCCATCAGGTGAATATTCAAAATCATTTATTCCACCATCAATATAGGTTACCTGGTTTAAATTGGTTCCATCGGGGTCTGTTTCCCACAATTGTGTTGTGCCGCTTTTTGCAGAAATGAATCCTATTTTTGCCCCGTCCGGATACCATCGGATATTGTATTCGCTCCCTGGTATATTTGTGATTGATTTTACTTCACCACCTTCAACAGGCACACTAAAAATCGACCGGTCACTTTTGTTAGTTTTGGCATCATAGCGGGTAACACCGAAAAGTACTATTTCCCCGTCAGGAGAAACGTTAGCACCTCCCAAACGGCCAAATTTCCACAGAATTTCGGGGGTTATTCGTCCATTATTTATTTCTTCCTCAGTAAGTTGATTAGAGAAATCGGCTTTTGTGTCATTTTGGGATATCGGTTTATCCCGGTTACATGCGAATCCAATGATAACAAAACCCAGTAATAAGATTACAGGATATTTTTTCATATCGAGAATATTTAGAGATTAAAGCATAATAAGTATACTGATTTACTCATTTACTCATTGCCTCATTAATTTTACCCACCAATTCATCAACCAGCTCAGGGTTATCTATCAGTATTTGTCTTACACCTTCGCGACCCTGCCCTAATTTTGTATCTCCGTAGCTAAACCATGAACCACTTTTTTGTATAATATTATTATCAACACCAAGGTCGATTATTTCGCCGGTTTTTGAAATACCTTCTCCGTACATAATATCGAATTCAGCTTTACGAAAAGGTGGTGCTACTTTGTTCTTAACAATTTTAACCCTTGTACGGTTGCCAACTATTTCTTCTCCATCCTTAATCTGACCGATTCTGCGAATATCAACCCTTATTGATGAATAAAATTTCAATGCATTACCACCGGTTGTAGTTTCCGGGTTTCCAAACATAACGCCAATCTTTTCTCTAAGTTGATTAATGAACATGCAGCAGGTATTGGTTTTATGGATATTAGCGGTTAATTTTCTTAGTGCCTGAGACATAAGTCTTGCTTGTAATCCCATCCTGGAATCGCCCATTTCTCCTTCAATTTCAGCTTTTGGTGTGAGGGCGGCTACCGAATCAATAACAACTATATCGATTGCTCCAGAACGAATCAGATGATCAGTGATCTCCAATGCTTGCTCACCATTATCGGGCTGAGAGATAAGGAGATTCTCAATGTCTACTCCAAGTTTTGATGCATAAAACTTGTCAAAAGCATGTTCAGCATCGATAAAAGCAGCAACACCACCTTTTTTTTGTGCTTCAGCAATAGCGTGAATAGCGAGTGTTGTTTTTCCCGATGCTTCAGGTCCGAATATCTCAGTTACTCTTCCTCTTGGGTATCCGCCTACTCCCAGGGCTTTATCCAGTGATATTGATCCGGATGAAATAGTTGGTATATCAGCAATTGCGTTGTCGCCCAATTTCATGATTGTCCCTTTCCCAAAATTTTTTTCTATCTTATCAAGCGTAAGATTTAAGGCTTTTTGCTTTTCTTTATTGACGGTCAGTTCTGTGGTCTCGTTTTTTTCCATGCTTTAATAATTTAGTTTTAGTTTTGAGAATTTACGTAAAATTACGAAGTTTACATAAATATACCTGCATTAATTATTGTACTTTTAGTAAAACTTTTTAACAAGATAATAACGATAAACAAAAAACAGATGAAAATAAATTATTTTTTCCGGATTGTTGTTTTGTTCATGGTGTTCCTTTTTACTGTATTTATTGTTACACCACAGAATCTTAAACCTGATGAAAAGCTAATTGAAGAAAAAGGGATTCTCCATTTCAATGAAGGGGAATTCCCCAAAGCCCTGTTTTATTTTAATAAATTATTAGGGATATACCCGAAAGACCCTTTCTTTAATTATTATACAGGTGTTTCACATACTGAAATGGAGACACAACTTGATGAAGCAATTTACCAGTTAAAATTAGCTTCATTGAAAGATGTTCCTGATAATGTATATTTCTATTTAGGTAAAGCTAACCATATTAGTGAAAATTATGATGATGCCCTGAAATATTATGAGAGGTATTTATCGATAGGTGATAAAAATGAGATTGAAGAGTTTCAAGCTCAGAGGTTGTTGCAGATGTGTCGATCAAAAGTTAATCCTGAAACCTCAGTGCCGGGGGTTGAGAAAATAACCAGGAGGTCCGGGGAAATTCCGGTTGAAGGTAATGAGGCTGCAAAAACCGGGGAAGAAAAAACAACAACAGCCGGTCAGCAAGAAATTACCGGTTATGATGAGCTTGTTAAAGAGGCTTTGAAATGGCAGATTAAAGCTGATTCGGTAAGAAGGCGATCGAATGAAAGAAGACAATATTTGCCTACGATATCAGTGCAGGGAGAACGTGAAAAAGTTGAAAAAGAAATCCTCCTGTGTGAAGAAGAAGCTTATAATTACCAAACAAAAGCTGATGAATTATATTTGCGTGTGAAAGACCTTGAACAGATGATGAAAGGAAAACCTGACGCAGCTTTAAGCTCTTTCGAACAAAACCTTAGTCATATTGAAAGTCAACAATTTATTGAACATCTTGAGGAGGTAAAACCTTTTGAGGAGCAAAGAACGGGTGATGAGTTTTACAATACTAATGACTATAATAAATTTTTTAGATTGCGGGACCTGAGAATAATTTATGATGGGGAAGGTTATATTAAAGAAGGTGACAATTGTATGAAAGATGTTTCTTCATTTCAGGCAGATCTTGAAAGAGAAAAGGTCAGGATTAGTAGTCTGACCAATACAAAGGACAGGAAAAAGAGTCAGAAAGAGATATTAAATCTGGAGGGAAAAATTAAAAAGAAGGTAATTTTTGCTTCGAAATATTATCAGGAAGGTAATGCTATGAAATATATAATTTTTAAGGACGTTCTGGCGGATTGGAATGCTGAAAATATCACTAATGAATTACAAAAGAATGCGTTGAAATTTCAGGAACTAGCTGATAGTAACATAGAAACAGCTATTGAGTTTACGAAAAAAGGGAATAATTCCTCAAAGGAAGAAGAAAAATTTGATAACCTACTGAAAGCAAACGCTTATGAATTGCTGGCTTTGCAGAATCAGAAAAAAGCTTTTGATATATATGCGGGTAAAACTCCGGTAAAGACTAAACAAAAATTAGCAAGTATTCCGAAGGTGTCTGAGAAACCAGTTTTAATTGCCAAAGATACAATGATTGCTGTTCCGGAAGAAAAGGAGAAACCTGTTTCAATTGCCAAAGATATAGTAATTGCTGTTCCGGAAGAAAAGGAGAAACCCCCTTTAGTGGATGAAATCACTGAAGAAAAACCTGTTTTCATCGTGAAGGAAGAGCAGAAAAAGAGAAGTGAAGATAAGGAACTTCCCGGAAAATTGGTTTACAAGATACAGGTTGCAGCTTTTAGTAAACCGGTTCAACCTAATTACTTCAAAGGGTTGGCATCTATAACTACTGAAAAGGTCATTAATACTAATATTACACGTTACTTTACAGGATTGTTTGAGACCTGTGAAGCTGCACAATCTGCATTAAATGGTGTGCGGAATCAGGGATTTTCCGATGCTTATATTGTTGCATATTTCGAAGGCAGGAAAGTTTCGCTAAACAGGGCAAAAAATCTGGAAAATTATTAATTAATAAATGATTTTGATACATTTGTAATAACCGGTTTATAACTAATCAGTCGGTAGTCCACAGTCGACAGTCGGCAAAAGTTGGCAATCGACTTAAAAACGCAAAGTATAATAAGATTAGCCTGAGAATATAGATATTTTAATATTTAATCATTTTAGCATTTACTCATTTAATCATTTACTCATTCCAAACATAAAACACTGAATAGTTACACCGTTTTTAAAAAATTTGAAAATGTCAATTACTGTAATAATAATTCTTATTTTACTGGGTATTTTGTTATTTTTAATAGAGTTCCTGCTTATTCCCGGAATTACTGTGGCTGGTATTGGAGGAGCTATCCTGATTGTCGGGGGTGTAATTATGTCATATCATTATCATGGATCAGCCATTGGAAATTACACCTTGCTCGGAACAGCACTAATTTCGTTTCTTACGGTTTTTATTGTTCTGAAATCGGGAACCTGGAGAAAAATAATGTTACAGAAAGACATTTCAGGTAAAGTAAATGTTGTTGACCAGACAGGAACAGAGGTAAAGGTTGGAGATGTAGGAAAAACAGTTACCAGGCTGAATCCGATAGGGAAAGTGGTGATCAACGGGAATTATTTTGAAGCTCAGTCTCTTAATAAATATATTGATCAGAAAACTGATATTGAAGTAATAAAAGTATTAAGTAATAAATTAGTTGTTAAATCAAAAATCTAATTATCATGGAAGGAATTGGTCTGTATGTATTAATAATTATCGGTGCAATTATTATATTGTGGTTTATCTTATATTTGGTCCCGGTAGGCCTGTGGTTTCAGGCATTGGTATCAGGGGTGCGGATATCGCTTCTGCAGCTTGTTTTTATGAGGTGGAGAAAAGTGCCGCCTTCAGTTGTAGTTGGTGCTATGATTGAGGGATGGAAAGCCGGTCTTGAACTTATAAGAGATGATCTTGAAGCACATTATCTTGCCGGAGGTCATGTACCTCAGGTAGTTCATGCACTTGTGTCAGCATCAAAAGCTAATATTGAATTGCCTTTCCAGATGGCAACGGCAATTGATCTTGCCGGACGGGACGTGCTTGAAGCTGTTCAGATGTCAGTCAACCCTAGAGTAATTGATACACCGCCGGTTACGGCTGTAGCTAAGGACGGAATTCAGCTGGTTTGTAAAGCCAGGGTAACTGTGCGTGCAAATATTAAACAATTGGTAGGTGGAGCAGGAGAGGAAACCGTTCTTGCAAGAGTGGGAGAAGGAATAGTGTCCTCAATCGGATCCTCCACTTCCCATAAAGCTGTTCTTGAAAATCCGGATTCAATTTCAAGGGTAGTGCTGGAAAAAGGACTTGATTCCGGTACAGCATTTGAAATTCTTTCTATCGATATCGCAGATATAGATATTGGTAAAAATATTGGGGCAGTACTGCAAATGGACCAGGCTAATGCTGATAAGAATATTGCCCAGGCAAGGGCAGAAGAAAGACGGGCAATGGCAGTTGCTAACGAGCAGGAAATGAAAGCCAAGGCTCAGGAAGCAAGAGCAAAAGTTATTGAAGCAGAGGTTAAAGTGCCACTGGCTATTGCAGAGGCATTTAAAGTAGGAAACCTGGGAATTATGGACTACTACAAATTTAAAAACATTCAGGCTGATACATCAATGAGAGATTCTATCGCGCAGCCGGGGAAAGGAAATACCAGCAAGCCAAAGGATAAATAGACAGTAAAAGGATAAATTTTTCTCTGTATTTCATATTGCTCAGACTCAATTGTTGTTAGTACTTGAAATAGTTCGAAAAAGGTATTATGGTTGACTGAAATTATGTAAACCTCATGTATTGCCATTCAGGTAAAAGTTAGTAACATAATAAATTGCGAAATGAAAAAAAGCATCACTTTTATCCTGTTTCTTATTGTTAGTAATAGTTTAATCCTGGCGCAGAGACTTGAGTTGCGTGAGATGGAAGTGCTGCTTGGTGGTGGACCGAATATGTTTTTTTGTGATATTGGTGATGGAGGGATCGGTCCTGTAGGTTTTATTGCAGCAAGATATTATGTCAGAAATGATATTGTTGCCAGACTTAATTTGGCATATGCAGTCGGAATTGACACGGATGAAGGTACTAAAAACTTTGCGAGGAAATATAGCTACAAAACCCAAATTATTGAGAGTACAATCCAGCTTGAGTACTATTTTTTCTATACAGACCTTTTTGGGAGAAAGGATTGGGATGGACTTGTTCTGAATATACCCACATTTGGATTATATGTATTTACGGGAGCAGGAACAATCTTTTCTAACCCAAATCCTGAAGCAGGAAACCAGGACTATATCTTTGACGATGATTATAGCAAAATCTCCATGGTTGTTCCATATGGACTTGGTATGCAATATAGGTTTAACAAGAAATGGGCAGCAAGTTTTGAAGTGGGCAGAAGATTTATACTTTCGGATTATCTGGATGGATTTTCCCCTGATGCATCGGACAAAAATGACATGTACTATTTTGCCCTGATAAGCGTAAATTATAGATTTAAGCCTTTTTCAGGAATGAAGTAGAATTCGAAAAGAAGAGTTTATAAGTTTAGAAGTTGATAAGTTTAGGAGTTAAGAAGTTTTTTTCTCAACAGACCATTGATGCTTATCTGTTTAGGTATCACTTCAATATCTTACAAATCAACTCATCAACAAATCAACTCATCAACAAATAAACAAATAAACAAATTACATTATCAATCTAATATATGCCGTATCTTATGATTACCTTCTTTATTACCTCTCAGAATAATATTATAGCAGTTGGATCGCAAACTAAACTTTCAGAGGAACAGGAAAAGAAAATTCAATGGTTATTTAATGGTGCTGATTTGTTTGAAGGAACCCGGGTAAATGGGCCATTTATCGGACCCAGAAAAGAAATGATAACTCCATGGAGTACCAACGCAGTTGAAATTACACAAAACATGGGAGTTGACGGGATTGAACGGATAGAGGAATTTTTCAGAACAGAATCAGAAAATCCATCATTCGATCCAATGTTGCAGACATACTACAAAAATCTTGATCAGCAATTATTTACAATTGAAAAAACACCTGATCCGGTAATTGAAATTGTGAATATTACTGAGTATAACAGGAAAGAAGGATTAGCTCTGAATAATGAAGAGATACAATACCTGGAGTCACTAAGTAAAAGACTGAATCGTAAATTAACAGATAGTGAAGTGTTTGGCTTTTCCCAGGTTAATTCAGAACATTGCAGGCATAAGATATTTAACGGTGTGTTTCTTATTGATGGTAAGGAAATGGAATCTTCCCTTTTTCAACTGATCAAACGAACTACAAAAATAAATCCTAATAAAGTAGTTTCTGCCTATGTAGATAATTGCTCTTTCACTGAGGGTCCTGTTGTTGAACAATTTGCGCCGGAGAAACAGGATGAAGCATCATTCTTCAAAATACGGGATATTAAAACTGTTCTGTCACTTAAAGCCGAAACTCATAATTTTCCCACAACAGTTGAACCTGTCAACGGAGCATCTACCGGGACAGGGGGAGAAATACGGGACAGAATAGGAGGCGGGAAAGCTGCAATACCTCTTGCAGGAACAGCCGTGTATATGACTGCCTATCCGCGTCTTGAGAATGACCGGAAGTGGGAGAAAAAATTCACCGAAAGGAAATGGTTGTACCAGACTCCGGAACAAATTCTGATCAAAGCATCCAATGGGGCAAGTGACTTCGGAAATAAGTTCGGCCAACCTTTAATTTGTGGTAGCTTGTTGACATTTGAACACCAGGAGGATGGAAGAAAATGGGGCTATGATAAAGTTGTAATGCTTGCAGGGGGTGTTGGTTTTGGGAATATTAACGATAGTGTGAAAGATATTCCTGAAAAAGGAGATCTGATCATACTTCTTGGCGGCGATAATTACCGGATCGGAATGGGAGGAGGAGCAGTGTCATCAGTATCTACTGGTGAATATGAGAATGCTATTGAATTGAATGCTGTGCAAAGAGCAAATCCCGAGATGCAAAAAAGAGTGTTCAATGCAATAAGAGCACTTGCAGAATCTTCAGTCAATACCATTGTTTCAATACATGACCATGGTGCCGGCGGGCATCTTAATTGCTTGTCGGAATTGGTGGAGAAAACAGGTGGAATTATACATATTAATAAACTTCCTGTTGGTGATCCGACTTTGTCGGCAAAGGAGATAGTTGGAAATGAGTCGCAGGAAAGAATGGGTCTGATTGTGAAGAAAAAAGATGTTGATCAGCTAAGAAAAATTGCTGAACGCGAAAGAGCCCCTTTCTATATAATTGGTGAGGTTACGGGTGATCATAGGTTTACCTTTGAGGATCCGGTGAATAATAAGAAACCTATCAACCTTGATCTGACAGATATGTTTGGAAAGCCTCCGAAAACAATTTTGGATGATAGAACGACATCAATTGGGTTTGATAAGCTTTCATATGACCCGGAGATGATTGGGGAATATATAGAACAGGTGTTGCAAATTGAGGCTGTTGCCTGTAAAGATTGGCTTACAAATAAAGTTGACAGGTCGGTTACCGGCAAAATTGCAAAACAGCAGTGTGCAGGACCGTTGCAATTACCTTTAAATAATTTAGGAGTGGCTGCAATTGACTACAGGGGAAAAAAGGGGGTCGCTACTTCTATCGGACATGCCCCCGTGGCAGGTATGATCGATTCTGCAGCGGGATCGGTCCTCTCTATTGCAGAAGCGCTTACTAACCTTGTTTGGGCACCTCTTGAGGACAGAATAAAAAGTGTTTCATTGTCAGCAAACTGGATGTGGCCAAGCAAAAATCCCGGTGAGGATGCAAGACTATACAGGGCTGTAGAAGCAGCCAGTGATTTTGCTGTTTCACTTGGTATCAATATTCCTACAGGGAAAGATTCTCTATCAATGACACAGAAGTATAAAGATGATGTTGTCTATGCACCCGGTACCGTGATCATATCAGCTTCAGGAGATGTGAAAGATATTTGCAGGGTTGTTGAACCTGTTATTGTAAATGACACTCAAACATCTCTTCTATATATCGATCTCTCGAAAGACAGTAAAAAACCCGGTGGCAGCAGTTTTGCCCAGGTGATAAATATAATTGGTGATGAGGTTCCGGTTGTTAAGGATCCCGGTTATTTTAAAAAAGCTTTTAACATTATCCAGGACCTGATTATGGATGATCTGATACTTGCGGGTCATGATATTTCGTCAGGCGGATTGATCACAACCTTGCTGGAGATGACCTTTGCAAATACGCAGGGTGGGATACAGGCTGATCTGTCAAAAATTGGGGAAGAAGATCCTGTAAAGTTACTGTTTAGTGAAAACCCCGGAATTGTTATCCAGGTGAAAGAGGTGGAGAGGGTGAAAAAGATACTCGGTAATGAGGAAATCACTTATCATGTAATCGGAACTCCGGCTTCAGACAGGAAATTAACCATATTGCATGGGGTAAAAAATACCTATAATTTCGATATTGATGAACTAAGGGATACATGGTTCAGGACTTCTTACATCCTGGATAAAAAGCAGACTATTGGCGATTCGGCTCTGAAAAGGTTTAATAATTACAAGAAAAATAAGCTTTCATATAATTTCAAAGAATTTACCGGGAGGTTTGAAACGTATGGTATCAGTCCTGACCGCAGAAAAGAGACGGGTGTAAAAACTGCTATAATAAGGGAAAAGGGTGTTAACGGTGACAGGGAAATGGCATATGCAATGTATCTGGCAGGGATGGATGTTAAAGATATCCATATGACGGACCTGGTGTCGGGAAGAGAAAATCTTGAAGATGTGAATATGATAGTTTTTGTTGGAGGGTTTTCAAATTCCGATGTCCTTGGATCTGCGAAAGGATGGGCAGGAGCGTTCAGGTATAATGAAAAGGCGAAAACTGCACTTGAAAACTTTTATAAACGCGATGATACACTTAGTCTTGGTGTTTGTAACGGTTGCCAGTTAATGGTCGAGCTTGATCTGGTCTATCCGGATCATGAACAATTCAATAAGATGTTATTTAATGGATCCGGCAAATTTGAATCAGCGTTTCTGAATGTGGATATTCAGGAGAATCATTCAGTTATGCTCGAATCACTTGAAGGATACCGGCTTGGTGTTTGGGTAGCTCACGGAGAAGGTAAGTTTTCATTAACAGCAGATGAAAAGAGATATCATATTCCTGTAAAATTCAGTAAGCAGGAATATCCGGGCAATCCTAATGGTTCGGATTATTCTGTTGCAGCAATTTGTTCTGATGATGGCAGACATCTGGCTATGATGCCACATCTTGAGAGGGCTTTCCTGCCATGGCAGTGTGCACATTATCCCACTGAGCGTAAAGATGACCAGGTTACACCATGGATTGAAGCTTTTGTTAACGCAAGGAGGTGGATAGAGGGAAGAAGGGAATAGAGGGAATAGAGGGAATAGAGGGAATAGAGGGAATAGAGGGAATAAATGGAATAAAGGGAATAGAGGGAATAAATGGAATAAAGGGAATAGAGGGAATAAAGTATAACTTATTACTCTTTGAGATAATGTAAGAACTAAAAACTTAAAATAGATATTCTTATCTGTGATATAAAGAATAACGTTATTAATCACGTAATTAATAACGTTATTAATAACGTAATTAAATAACATTTTAAGGTGATGAAAAATTATATTATTTTTCCAGTTTTAATAATTCTTGCTATGAATCAGGTAACAGGTCAGAGCCCGGTAATTATTGCTCACAGGGGAGCTTCGTTTGAAGCTCCGGAAAATACTCTTGCATCCGTAAATCTTGCATGGGAACAAAATGCAGATGCTGTGGAGATTGATGTATATCTTTCAACGGATAACAAAATAATGGTTATCCATGATAAAGATACAAAACGGACAGCAGGGGAGAAGCTTGTGGTAAAGGAATCTATGGCTTCTGATTTGAGGAAACTGGATGTTGGTTCGTTTAAAAGTCCTGATTACAAGGGGGAGAAGATACCGTTTTTAAGTGAAGTTATCGAGACCATACCGGAAGGGAAAAAATTAATAGTTGAGGTGAAGTGTGGAACTGAGATACTGCCATTCCTGAAAGAGAGCTTCATAAAATCTGGAAAAATTGATCAGCTTGTAATTATAAGTTTCGATTTCGATGTAGTTGCAGGGGCAAAAAAGATCATACCTGAAGTTCCTGTTTACTGGCTGCATTTCAATCTGGTAGGCGAATACAATACAAAATGGATAGAAAAGGCAAAGGAGGCTGATCTGGATGGATTGAATTTCCGGTACAAAGGAATCTCAGAAGAGTTTATTAAAAGTGTTCATGATGCCAACATGGAAATTTACGCATGGACAGTTGATGATCCGGAAGAAGCCGCGAAACTCTCCGGGTTCGGAATTGATGGGATAACCACAAACCGTCCCGGCTGGATAAGAAAGGAACTTGACAAAATCTCTGGCAGGTAAATCAGAAATTCAGTGTGGGTTCTTAACCCGAAACCCGAAACCCGTAACTTTTGAAGGATGATTGTTGAAGGCCTGCCACGTGAAATGCGACACTTGCCGTGCCTGCCCCGCAGGGAAGAATGACCGTGTCGGGGTGAAATTTGAGGTACGAAAATATTTCAACAGGGAAGGAGCATATTTCACTGTGGATGAAGTTAAGAAAAATGCGAACTCGTAACTCGTAATTCTTTGATACTGCAACACAATTCTTAATAAGCGCTATCGTGCCTTATTTTATTATTTTCAAAAAGTCAGTAATGGATACAATTTTAGTTTTTTGAATTGTTTGCATGTTAAGTAGGTCATTATCACCAGTTAATAAATAGTCTGCTTTTCCATCAATTGCCAGATTTAATAAAAAGTTATCTTTAAAGTCTCTGCATTCTTTTATATCAGATTTTATTTTTATTATTTTCCCAAAAGAATCAAAATTGTCCAATAATTTCTCAATATCATCTTTCGTAAAATACTTCTTGAATTTTGGTCTTTGAGCTACTGTAATAAATTCTTCTAAAAGTTCATTTGAAAACAAAAGCCGGATTTTTCCTCTATTAATAAGTAAATCCAGCTTTTTAAAGTCTTTTGTAATTAGAAAACTTATCCAGATATTAGTGTCAAGGATAATTTTTGTTTTTCTAATTTTCATATCTTTCTTTTCTTACCGATTCAACTTCTTTTGTTATTTCATTCAAATTAGGAGCAGTATCGGATTGTTTTCTGAGTTTTGTCAATAATGAGGTAAAATCTGATTTCTTTTGTTCTCTCTTAATATTGATCAAATTCAAATCTGCAAGCCCTTTTAAAATATTTTTGGCTTTAGGATTCAATATTTCAATTTTTAATGTTTCCATTGTTTTATCTTTTTCCCAAAGTTAGAAAATTATTTCAAAATAAATTATTGTTTCTTCTCTTGACATGCAGCACAATTTGTTTATAAGCGAGATAAACTTTCGCTTTACAGCATCAAAAGAACCTGAGAAAACATCTGGCAGGTAGATCAGAAATTCAGTGTGAGTTGCAAATCAGGTGCCTGGTCTTCATCCTCCAGGTTTGAGACGGTTAATCCCAGGAGTCTTACTTTTTTTTCAGAAATATCTATTTGCTGAAGTAGTTCCTTTGAGTAATTATGGAGCATACTGAATTCAGTGATTTTTTCCTGAACAGTTTTACTTCGTGTAATCTGCTCAAAATCGGCATATTTCACTTTCAGGGTTAATGTCCTGCCTGTTTTCCCGGCTTTATCTATCCTCTCCATCAGGATTTTCTCAATCTTGTATAACTCAGCGATAAGTGCAAATCTGGTTGACAGATCTTTTTCAAAAGTCAGTTCTGCCCCGATTGATTTTCTCACCCTGTCCGGATTGACTGCCCTATCATCATTTCCTCTGACGATGTTATAATAAAAAATTCCCGGTTTACCGAACAGTCTGATAAGTTCAGATTGATCACGGGACTTCAGATCCTTTCCTTTATGAATTCCCAGCTTATGCATTTTACGTGCCGTAACTTTACCTACGCCAAAAAACTTATCGATATCAAGTTCTTCAATAAACTTGATAACTTTCTCAGGTGGAATAAGGTATAAGCCATCCGGTTTATTATAATCTGAAGCGATCTTTGCCAGGAACTTGTTGACCGATATGCCTGCCGAGGCAGTTAAACTTGTTTCGTTCCTGATCCGTGATTTAATCTCCTTCGCGATCAAAGTGGCAGAAGCAGCGCCTTTCTTGTTTTTTGTTACATCAAGAAAAGCTTCATCAAGAGACAAAGGTTCGACCAGGTCGGTATATTCCAGAAAAATCTGCTGTATCTGCTTTGATACTTTTTTATAAATATCAAACCTGGGTTTAACAATTTGCAGATTCGGGCATTTGCGAATTGCTACTTTAGTTGCCATAGCTGAATACACCCCGAATTTCCGTGCCTCATAGCTTGCAGCAGCAACCACACCGCGGTCTGTTGTTCCGCCAACAGCTACAGGTTTCCCTCTCAGTTCGGGATTATCCCTCTGCTCAATCGATGCAAAAAAAGCATCCATATCAATATGTATGATTTTACGGTGCATAAAACAACCGGACTAAACCGGCAGCTCAAATCTAACAAATTATGTTAAGAATAGGTGCAATCTGCCCTACTCCAGCTAAGGAAACCTCGGGCTCCGACTCGAGTTCGGAGTCCGAATTTCAGTATAGCCCCAATAATCCTTAATCAATTAAATAAATCTTCAATCTATCTCCAAAAAAGTGTCATTAGCACATGAATTTATCTCCAAAAAAGCGTCGCAAATATTTGTAAATATCGGATATTCAACAAGAATGGTTAAAATCTATTTATACCACACAGGCATTTTTTCGTTCAGTCGGAATCCGGACTCAAGCCGGAGTCCGACGATCAATACAATATATTTTTTTTCCATTGTGTTTCAACTACTTACTACATACTTCTTACTACTTACTTTTTTTTTTGGTGTCGCACAAAGCAGGAAAAAGGAGCCGTCTGTAACTATTATTTTTATGGCATTCCGGCATAACAAGTGATTTATTATAAATATTTATTTGATTTTTAATGAAAAACATCATAAATTTGATTTGAACCAACCTGTTGCCTACGATGTTAACTTTAACTAAGCAATCGGATTCCCTGAATAAATTTCCTCTTACCGGTAAAATCAATTAATACTTATATGTCATGAAAACAAAAATCTTTACATCTATTACATTATTATCAAGGTGGAAAAATCTTCTCTTAACTTTCCTCGTACGCCGAAGCTTTAGCGTAGGCGTATTCTTTTTACTTTTTACTTTTTACTTATTTTCCCAGGCTCCCCAGGGCTTCAATTACCAGGCAGTAGCCCGTGATAGTGATAATAGTGTCTTAAAAAACACCGTTCTTGATGTTAAGATCGGACTTCTCCAGGGCAGTGAAACCGGAAACCTGATATGGGAAGAGATCCATTCGGTAACAACCAGCGACCTGGGTCTGTTTACCCTTAAGATCGGGGATACAAATGCTACAAATAGTGGCGGCACTGCTGCAACTTTTTCGGATATTGACTGGACAACCGGTTCATATTATATGAAGGTTGAGGTAAACGATGGAAGCGTATATGTTGATATGGGATCAGCGGAACTGCTATCGGTACCATATGCTTTGTTTGCTGAGGATGGAAACGATGGCCCTGTTGGACCGCAGGGGGAGCAGGGCGAAGCAGGCGCTCAGGGTTCACCAGGACCAACAGGTCCAACGGGACCACAAGGAATACAGGGGCCAACAGGTCCTGCAGGTACCGGATTGAACAACCGTGGTGCCTGGAACAGTGATTCAACCTATTACGAAGGGGATTATGTTTTTGACCGTTCAACAAGCGACCCGGCAATCAATTCCATGTGGATATTCCAGGGAACACCTCCATTCACATCTTCAACACAGCCTTACCAGGATACAGAAAATTGGGTGGAATTTGAAGCGCCTGCAGGGCCGCAAGGACCTGCAGGAGACCCGGCAACAGATGACCAAACCCTAAGTATTTCCGGACATGAATTGACTATTTCCGGCGGCAATTCAGTTATACTCCCAGACACTGTGAATGATGCCGACCACGATCCAACCAATGAAATTCAGGATTTGCAACTGGCTGCGAATAATTTAACAATAACTAAAAATGCCTCAGCAACTAATATCGACCTCTCTCCATATCTTGATAATTGGACAAAAAGCGGTGATTCGGTTTATATTACAGGTACCAATGTAGGTATTGGCACAACAAGTCCGGCAGG
>JAUXED010000086.1 GCA_030618105.1 Bacteroidota bacterium
GTGGAAGTATTAAGAGCTGCCGGTGCGAAATATGTATTTCTGAAAACAGGTGCTTACCGTCCGTCCGATCTGGCTTTGGCAGTAAGATGTGCATCTGAGGCGAAAATAGATCTTCTTACTGTTGATGCAGCAGGAGGCGGAACAGGAATGAGTCCGTGGAGAATGATGAATGAATGGGGTGTGCCTCCAATTGAACTTTGGTCATTACTTTATGAATACCTGGATAAACTGGCAAAGAAAGGTAAGTATGTGCCTGATGCCGCATTTGCCAGCGGAATTACAATGGAAGATCAGATGTTTAAAGGACTGGCACTGGGTGCCCCGTATTTTAAAATGATAGGTATGGCAAGGGCACCGTTGGCTGCTGCAATGGTGGGCAAAAACATAGGGCTGGCAATAGAACAAGGTGATTTGCCTGTATATGTATCACGCTTCGGACGAACAAAAGATGAAATATTTGAAACAGCCCCGGAACTTAAAATAATGTTTGGTGAGAAGTTTGATGATATCCCTACAGGTGCCATAGGTCTTTATACCTATATGAAAAGGCTTCACCAGGGACTAAGACAAATTATGGCAGGTTCAAGAAAATTTGCATTAGAATATATATCAAGAGATGATATATCTGCTTTAACACAGGAAGCAAGCGCGATAAGTAAAATACCTTACATAATGGATTGTGATAAGGAGAGTGCAGAAGAATTATTAAATTTTTAGTTTATTCAATAATTTTGTATTGTTTTATCTTGGAAAGGAGAGTGACACGTGAAATTCCAAGAATTTTCGCTGCTTTTGATCTGTTGCCGTTTGTATAAGATAAAACTTTTCTCAGATGATTTTTTTCTACTTCTTTCAATGAAGAGGGTGCTGTATCATCAATAAGATCAGTGAAGACATTCATATTTTCCATACAATAACCGGGAAGTGACTTCATTTGTATTTCACTATTTGATTCAATGATAATAGCACTATTTATTAAGTTCATTAGTTCTCTGACATTACCGGGGAAAGAATAATTTTTCAAACAATTAATAACCGGTTTTGATATTCTTTTAATTTCTTTATTGTATTTTTTATTAAACTTTTTCAGAAAATAATTAGCTAACAGGATTATATCTTCTTTTCTGCTTCTAAGCGGTGGGAGTTTTATTGAATTAATGTTAAGTCTGAAAAACAGGTCTTTCCGGAAATTCCCGGTGTTAATTTCTTCAAATAAATTTTTATTTGTTGCCACAATTATTCTAAGATCTACTTTTAAATTTTTGGTTGATCCTAATTTATAAAATTCCTCTTCCTGTAGTACCCTGAGAAGTTTTACCTGGATTGGCAGAGAAAGTTCGCCAATTTCATCTAAAAACAGTGTTCCGCCATCAGCCTCTTCAATAAATCCGGTTTTGTTTTTCTCAGCACCTGTAAAAGCACCTTTTTCGTATCCGAAAAATTCAGAAGAGAATAATTCATTAGCGAATGTCCCGGCATTTACTGCCACAAATTTTTTATTTCTCCTGTTGCTTATTTTATGAATAGCTTCTGCAATTAATTCTTTACCCGAACCACTTTCGCCCCATATTAAAATACTATTATCAGTAGCTGCAAATTTTTCAACATAATGAAAAATATTTATCATTTCGTCATTCTGTGTAATTATCTTACTGAATGCTTCTTTATGTTCTAAACTACTGAAAGAAGGTTTTTTTAATTTGACTCCTGATATATGTAGTTCTTTCTTTTTAACCACTGAGTTCAGTGCTGCCAATAATTTTTCTTCATTAACAGGTTTCAACATATAGTCAAAGGTTCCCAGTTTCATTGCAGAAATAGCAAGATCTATATCCTCAACCCCTGTTAAAACAATTGTGGTTATATCTATTTCTTTTTCTTTTATGTATTTTAGAACATCCAGGCCTGTAACATTTGGCATATCCATGTCAAGGAGTAATACATCGAAATCTGCTTTATCCAAATATTCAAATGCTTTTCTGCTATCCTGTAAAGTTTGAATCTCAAATTTGCCCGACTGAAGCAGGAAAACGTTCAGAAAATTTAATATTGCCTGATTATCATCTATTACGAGTATTTTTGTCATTATTTCTTTTGTTGAATAACCGGGATGTGAATTGTAAAAGTTGTTCCTGATCCTGATTTGCTCTCAACATTAATTGATCCATTGTGTTCCTTAATAATTCCATAGGAGATTGACAGCCCCAGTCCTGTCCCTCCCTCATTTCTTTTTGTTGTAAAAAACGGATCGAAAATGTTCTTTCTTGTTTCTTCATTCATTCCTTCCCCGTTATCTGTGATTTTTATTATTATTTCATTTTTAGATTTATCATGCCTGGTTTGAACATTTATTAAACCGTTCTCATCTTTAATTGCCTCTGAAGCATTGATAATAATGTTCATAAGCACTTGTTCCAATTTCCGGATGTTACCATTAAATTTTGGGATATCAGGAGAAAGTTTAAGTTCGATGTTCGCGTTGGATTTTATATACTTTTGAGTAAAAGTAAGGTGATCTTTGATTAAATGGTTAATATCAACAATTTCCAACAGAGTTTCTTCATCTTTCTTTGCAAAATTCCGCAGGTCCATTACAATTTTTTTGGTTCTGTTAGCGCCATCAATCATATCATTAAGTAAAACGGAGAAATTTTCTTTGAAAACATCATAATCCAGGCGGGCTATTTTTTTATCCTTATTCTCAGCATAATAATTATCCAATATCGGGAGAATATCATTAAATGCTTCCCGGATTATTTTTAAGTTCCCAAGAATAAAAGTGTTTGGATTATTAATTTCATGGGCAATACCTGCAACTAATTTTCCAAGTGATGCGAGTTTATATGATTGCAAAAGCTGAGATTCTATTTTTTTATTCATTGTAACATCCCTGCATACTTCCAGAACCTTGTCTGTTTCACCTTTTTTGTTAAAAATTGGATATGAGCGAAGCAGAAAATGCTGATTGGACCACTTTTTCTCAAGAATATTATTTTTGCCACTTTCAAAAGTTTCAGATGCAGGACAGTTATCGCATTTACTGTCCGAATTAAATAATTTCCTGTAACATTTTCCTGAATTTCCAATATCCTCTTTATTCGACATTATTATGTTGTAATTCTTATCTATTACAACTATTCTGTCGGTGATAGCGCTGAAAAATGTTTTTAGCTTTTCAGTACTTTCATAACATTTTTCAGTACTTTCACGACATTTTTTAGTACTCTCATGACATTTTTCAGTAATTTTTATTAATTCTTTGTTTTTCAATAATAATTTTTTCTTTTGTTTTTCAATATCTTTCTTCTTTTCATTTTTTTCTATTGCCCTGGAAATTTTTCCCGAAATTTCATCAATCAATTTTTTTTCTTCTTTCAGGAAACTGCCTTCAATATGCAAACTCAATAAGATCTCTCCCCTTTTTTCCCTGTTCAGGATTATATCTGTACGTAATTTGTTATAAATTTTCCTGTTGTCCTTTTTTCCATATGTTTTTCTGTCTATTATCAAATTCACATTAATAAATTCAGGGAATTGAGATCCTTCTTTCAGATGATAAGTGATCTTTTCAAAAGTTTCTTCCAGGTTTTTTGAAGTTTCAATATCCCTGCTTATGTTATACAAACATTCAAGTTCTTTAACCCTTTCCTTCAAATCATGTTCAATTTTGCTAATCTGAATTTTATTATTCTTCATCGGATTATTTTTTGTAAAATCAATGTAACTATTCAGTGCTTTAAGTTTGGAATGCTAAAATGGCTAATTTCATTATACTTTGAATTTTTAGTCTGCAATCTTCAGTCGGCAGTCGGCAATTTGAAGACCGGACTATTTAATATCAGTCCATAAAGTCAAACAAATTTTGAATTAAAACACCAAATAACAAAAAACAAATTACAACTGAACGAAGTGACCTCATAAACACCTTTTAAAATTAACTATTTTGTGAATAAATAAATTACAAATATCAATTACCAAATGACCGAAACAGCTTTGAATATTGTGATTTGGGTCATTGAGATTTATTTGTATTTTGCCTGCCCCGTAAGGAAGTATGACTGTACGGGGGTGCTTGTCATTTGTTATTTTTTACATTTATTATTGTGTTATAATTGTTTGATTGTTCTTTTCTTTCTTGCCGACTGTGGACTGTGGACTGCCGACTGATTAGTTACAAATCAACCATTTTATTTTTATATTAGATTACATTTAATATTCTTTTTATAAAAGTTTTCAGAATAAAGTATATCCGGTTTTTTCGGATCAAAAGTAACTAAATCAATGTCATAAACAGAAAATATTGCTTTATTATTTTTTGTGTAAAATCTGTTTTTTGAAAGGTTTTTATTCCAAAAGTCATCAAATTGACAATTTGAATAAAACCTGTTGATCAGTTTAATTTCATTGAATATCTCTTCGGGAGATTGGTAATTAAAGTTACAACCAAGATTATTTGCTAATTGCTCAATCAGTTCCCGGTTTTTTAATTTGTTTTTAACAGGAATTACCTGTTTTGTTTTCTGGATTTTTGTATCACAATTAGTAAAAGTACCGGTTTCTTCAATATACGATGTTGCCGGTAATATTACATCAGCTTTTTTTGTAGTATCAGTATTGAATAAATCGTGAACCAACAAAAACTCAACACCTTCGAAATATTTTATATATTTCTTTTCTGATAGAGGATCTTCTCCAAAAATCAACATAGCTTTTATCTCTCCGTCAAGCAATTTTTCTTTCAGATTAACCGGTTTAAATATCTTTTCAAGATTTACATTCCAGATTTCACTAATTCTTTTTATTTCTTCACTTTCAAACGCCTTGACATAACCTGGCAAATACTCAGGAGTAACACCCATATCCAAAAGTCCGGCTGAGTTAGAAAAATCTCTTAACAGGATCAAGCCATTATGCTTTTTATTAATCCTGTTTGTCAGCAATAAAAAATTGGCTATTGCTTTTAAATCATTAACCGACTTTTCTTTTTGGGAATCAATATCATACACAAAAATAATATTGCTGTCTTCTTTTTCTAACAGGTGTGTGAGTTCTTTAAATTTTTCAATATCTATTTCGGTTAACCCGCACGCATCTTCAACATTACTGCCCTGAAGCATGTTTTTTAGTTCTGAAAAATTCTCTGTATTTGTTTTAATAAAAGTTTTATTTACCAACCCTTTCTTAATTAATTCGCTTAATATCCCATTCAATAATATTGTATTTGTTCCCTTTCTGGAATCTATCCACAGATCGGCAAATTTGGTGATCTTTATTTCCGATGAATTAATCACTATTAATTTCGCACCTTTTTTCTGAGCTTTTTTAATTTTAAGCTCCATTATCAAATTATCTTCCGAGAGGTTTGAATTAATGGCAACAATAACATCTGCATTCCTCAAATCATCCGTTGATGTTGTTGAAATTGTTAAGCCCAACGAATCATCAAGGCTATCGTGTTCACAATCGCTTATCATATTTGAAAAGCACGAAATATTGTTGGTTTTCAAGCCGGCTCTGGCAAATTTTTGAAGAAGAAACAGCTCTTCGTTTGACATTTTTGGCGAACCAAATATGGCAACAGAATCAGCCCCGTATTTCTTAATAATATTCTTAATTCTTTTTGATGCATATTGAACAGCTTCATCCGTTTTAACTTCTGAGGCTTGTCCGTTTAGTTTGATAATTGGTGTTTCAAGTCTGTTCTCACTTGTAAGGTATCTATGACCAAATTTGCCTTTTACGCATAAATAACCATTATTATGTGAGTTCATGATCTCCTCTGTATTGTTCGAGACATAATAAACATCATCGGATAATACCTTGTAATTTATTTTACAACCAACAGAGCAAAAATTACAAATAGATTCATGATTTTCTTTTGGAAGTGTTCCAGGTATTTTAAAGGGAAATTTTTCACTGATTGCTCCTGTAGGACAGACATCAATACAATTCCCGCATGAAATACAATTTGTTTCAAGAAGAGGCTTTTCCATTGCCGGTTTAACAATAGCTTTAAAACCTCTGTTAATAAAATCAATGGCTGATACCATTAATATTTCCGAGCAGGTTCTTACACATTTCCCACAGTTTATACATTTATTTGGATCCAGGGTAATAAACGGGTGTCTGTTATCAACCAGGTATTTTCTAACCTCACCTGTTAATTCTGAAATATCTGCTTTAAAATCATTTGCATATTTTCTAAGTTGGCAATCGCTGTATTCTGAACAGCCACACTCCATGCATCTGTAAGTTTCTCTGAGCGGCTGGGAGTCTGAGAACCCAAGTTCAACTTCCTTAAAGTTATTTTTTCTTTTTGAGAGAGATAATTCAGGCATTTTCTCTCTGGGGATTTTTGGCATGCAGGAAAATTCACGTTCCGGTATCTCTCCAAATTTGTGTTTAAAACTAAGGAATTCACCATTCCTTTTTTTCTTATTCTTTCCGTTTTGCAGGAATTCGTCAATTGAGAGCGCTGCATTTTTACCCTGAGCAATTGAACTTATTGCAGTATAAGGACCTGTGACCACATCGCCACCGGCATAAACTCCGGGTTTTGAAGTTTCAAAGGTGTTCTCATCTGCAATTATTGTCCCCCATTTTTCCAATTCAATATCCTTATCTGAATTGGTAAAAGCCGTATCTACTTTTTGACCAATTGCACCTATCAGCCAATCACAATCCAGAATAAATTCCGAACCATTTATTGGCACAGGCCTGGGTCTTTCTCCCGGCACCTCCGGGTCTTCCAGTCTCATTTTAAGACATTCAACAAATTTTAGCCTGTTTTTTTCTGTAATAATAGATTTCGGATTTGTAAGGAAAAGCATTTCAACACCTTCCTTTTTCGCAGTTTCAATTTCTTCATGGTGTGCAGGCATTTCGTTAACCGACCGCCTGTATACTATTTTCACTTTATCTGCTCCACATCTCAATGCTGTTCTGGCAGCATCAATTGCAGTATTTCCGCCTCCAACAATGGCTACAGTACCATTAAGTTCAGGTTTTCCGTTAAGAGTTGTATCCCTTAAGAAATCGATTCCTTTTATAATTCCCGCTGTATCATCTTCACCTTTAACCCTCATACTGCTGGATTTTTGTGCACCAACACCTATAAAAACAGCATCATATCCCTTCTTTTGTAATGTTTCTATATCAAAATCCTTTCCCATTTCGACACCGGTTTTAACTTCTATTCCTAAATCAATAATCCATTTGATTTCAGAATCAAGGATTTTTTTTGGAAGCCGGAACTCAGGTATTCCATACCTTAACATTCCACCCAGCTTGGGTAATTTTTCAAAAATAGTTACTGAATATCCTTCAATAGTCAGATAATATGCACATGTGAGTCCTGCCGGACCACCACCGATTATTGCTACTTTTTTATTTTTACTTTTCTTAATTTCAGGTATCCATTTATTTTTATTATCAATATCTGCTATATAACGCTTTAAGGCATTTATTGCAACAGGTTCGTCCAGTAAGTTCCTGTGGCAGGCAACCTCGCAATCTCTGACACACACCCTGCCAATTGATAATGGAAGTGGATTATTCTCTTTAACAAGTTTTATTGCCTCTCTGTATTTCCCCATTGAGATAAGAGCAATATAACCCTGTGCATCAACACCGGCAGGGCAATTATTTGTACAGGGTGCTATGCAATCGGCATAATGGTTTGAAAGTAAAAGTTCCAGAGCTGCTTTTCTGGAGCTTCTAATTCTCTCATTATCAGTATGTATAATCATTCCATCTGTGACTGGAGTGGAACAAGAGGGTATCAGTTTTTTAATTCCTTCAACTTCAACCACACATAGAAAACATGAACCATATGGTTCAATTCTTTTATCGTGGCAAAGAGTGGGTATATTATCTATATTATTTTCATTAATTACTTCTAAAATTGTTTTACCGGAAGTTGTGGTAATTTTTTTGCAGTTTATTATAATGTTAATTTTTTTCATTTCCCTTTCATACGTTTAATTTTTCATGTTAGTGACAAGGTTACTTATATTTTCTACCTTTTTACAAGTTCCGTGGTATTTGTTACTCGCTCCCACAACAACCCATGGCGCAAACCCGCTCGTGAACTTCCATGTAAAAAAATCCATATACTGTTGTACAATCGTTATTTAATCATTCTTGTTTGTGCATTATTGATACATGGAAGTTTCATCATATTTTATATTTTATCAATTGCACCAAACTTACAGGCATTAAAACAGAGTCCACACTTAATACAGACATCCTGATCTATTTCGTGGATTTCTTTTGCTTCACCTGAAATTGCATTAACAGGGCATTTTTTAGCACACAAAGTACAGCCTGTACAATTTTCGTTTATTGTATAAGTTAAAAGTGCAGCGCAACTATGAGCAGGGCATCTTTTCTCAATAATATGTGCTTCATACTCATCTCTGAAGTATTTAATTGTTGTAAGAACCGGGTTAGGAGCAGTTTGACCCAGACCACAAAGGCTACTGCTTTTTATTTTTTCAGCAAGATCTTCCAAAAAGTCAATGTCATTTTCCTTTCCCTTTCCCAATGTTATTCTTTCCAGTATTTCAAGCATTCTTTTAGTCCCGATTCGGCAGAATGTACATTTGCCGCAAGATTCATTTTGGGTAAAGTTCAGGAAATATTTTGCCAGATCTACCATACATGTGGTATTATCGAGAACTATCAAACCCCCTGAGCCCATTATAGCGCCGGTTTTTGTAATCTCTTCATAATCAATTTTCATATCACCCATACTTGCAGGGATACAACCACCTGACGGGCCTCCAATTTGAATTGCCTTAAATTCTTTGCCATCCTTTATTCCACCTCCTATATCATAAACAATTTCATTAATTGTCATTCCCATGGGAACTTCTGCCAGTCCGCCTCTGACAATTTTACCGGCAAGGGCAAACACTTTTGTCCCCTTACTTTTTTCAGTTCCCATGGAAGCGAATTTTTTTGCACCGTTAAGGATTATCCATGGAATATTTGCAAAAGTTTCAACATTATTAATGTTTGTTGGTTTTTGCCATAATCCCTTATGAGCAGGAAAAGGCGGACGTAGTCTGGGAACACCTCTTTTGCCTTCAATAGATGCAATAAGGGCAGTTTCTTCTCCACATACAAATGCACCTGCACCCTCTTTTATATTTATTGTAAAACTTATATCAGATCCGAATATATTTTCACCAAGATATCCCTTCTTTTCACAATCACCGATTGCTGTTTTCAGTCTTTTAAGTGCCAGTGGATACTCAGCCCGGATATAAATATATGCTTCCCGTGCTCCAATTGCATAACCGGCGATCATCATTCCTTCTAATACTGAATGAGGATTTCCTTCAAGAATACTTCTATCCATAAATGCACCGGGATCACCTTCATCAGCATTGCAAATAATATATTTATTATCACCCTGCGCTTCATTTGAAAATTTCCATTT
>JAUXED010000005.1 GCA_030618105.1 Bacteroidota bacterium
TACAATAAGCTCGCCCGGAAGCTCTGTCCCGGTGCCGGTAGATCTGACCAATGATAATATAAACGTTTCTGTATCTACCTCCGATTTAACTATTGTTAGAGGGCTGGCTTATTTACCTGAGCAGTTGTTCTTATCTGTTGTTGATACTATTCAGTTTAACCTTGACAATGATGTAGAGATAACCTTTTTAGAACTCAATACAGCAAATATTGATTACACTCTGGAATCTCATTTAACTGAGAATATAGAGGTTGTTATAACACTTCCTGCTTCACTGTCAGGAACTGATACAACACGGTTTACGATTCCTTTAGGGGCAAGTGGCACACAAACAGGTCAGCTTTCAATGAATAACACTGTTAATGATTTTTCTATAGACCCCGCACAACCCTATAATTCCATCCTGTTTGATTATGGGTTGTCTATTAAACCTTCCGGAGGAGGGATGGTGAATTTTGATCTTACCGATTCGGTTAATCTAGCTTATAAGATAAATAATATTGATTTCTCGTATGTTGAGGGTTATTTTGGGCAACATAATTTTGATGTTGATGAAGATACAATTGACCTGGAGCTTGAAGAAATAGAAGATCATATTTCCGGCACTTTTACATTTACCAATCCAATAGTTAATATTAATTACTCTAATTCAGTAGGAGTCCCTGTTTCGTTTGGTCTTAATCTTATTGGCAGCAACGGTGCAGGGGATATACAAGCCCTTAATGCTGATACCATGCATTTTGAATATCCAACTGACCGGGATAACAGTCCGGTTACTTCAACAGTATCATTCAACAAAGATAATACGGATATTGTCGAGCTTATTGAAATGAGACCCAGCAAGATCACCTATTCAGGAGGAGCAACGGTGAACCCGACTGGAAAGTTGGGATGGGATAATTTTGTTACCGGCGAGAGCAGTGTCGTTGCCGGTTTGGAAGTAGAAATACCATTTGAATTTAGGGCAAACCTTTCGCTTCAGGATACACTGGAGAATCCTTTGAAGCTGGAAGATAGCCAGGAAGATGAAGATTTCGGGATTGATAATGTTGAGAGCGCAAGTCTCCATTTTCTCATAAATAATGGCTTTCCGGTGGAAATAGGGTTTAATATCCAGTTGTATGATTCTACTGCAGATCAGGTGCTGGCTACATTAGATGTGCCTGTATTGTTTCCTGCAGCACCTGTTGATGCAAACGGAATTGTAACTGAACCAACAGAAGATACAACATCAATTGTTATAACCAGTGAATTCCTGGAAAATCTTGAAATAGCAGACGAACTTATTGTTACAGGTTCATTAAATACTACTAATAGTGGAGCAGTAAAAATACTTACAACTTATACTATTGACTTTAAATTAGGAGTAAGTACAAAGGTGTCATATGAGTTTGACTTTGGAGAATAAAATAAATTAAAAATTACAAATTAAAAATTAAAAAGTGAAGATGAGGAAATGAGGAAATGAGGAAATGAGATGATGAGGTGATGAGGTGATGAGGAGAAGAAAGAAGAAGTCATTGAAGAAGTTAAAAGGTAAAATAAATATAGTATGATAATGAAAAGATCAGTTTTTTTTAGTTTTATTCTCTTTGGAATGTTAGTGATTCCCTTTACCCTGGAAGCACAGGAGAACCAAACCCTTTATTACATGGGTCTCCCACAATCAAGACTTATGAATCCTGCATTACAAAGCAGTTGCGGTTTTTACCTGGGGCTCCCGGGAGTTTCATCCGTTTATTTTAATTATTCAAACAATGGTTTCAGTCCTGATGATTTTATTTTTAAAGGAACCGGTGAGTATGCCGATTCACTTATCACTATTCTTCATCCCAGTTATGATATTGATGATTTTCTTGATAAGTTCCCCGAGAGATTATATATTTCACCTGAAGCTCATGTTCAGTTGTTTGCTCTTGGGTTCAGGAGTGGAGACACCTATTTCACTTTTGATATTACTGAAAAAGCAAATTTTTTCCTCTCCTTACCAAAAGATTTTATGACACTTGCTTTTCATGGAAACAGTGCCTTTATTGGGGGCACCGCTGATTTTTCGGATATCACATTTGATATGACTGAATACAGGCAATATGGAATGAGCCTTTCAAAGAAAATCAACAAAAATTTAAGCTTCGGTGCAAAAGGCAAACTGTTATTCGGAAAAGCTAACCTTTCTGTAAAAAATACAGACCTTGGAATAACTATTGATGAAGAAAATACTTTTGTCCATACATTGCATTCTGATATCAGTCTTAATGTGTCTGCCCCGATTACAGTTACCACAGACTCTGCCGGGTTTATTGAAGATCTTGATATAAAGGAGGATATGGATACAGATGAAGGAATTATCGATTTTATTTTGAATACGGGAAACATGGGGTTTGCAGTTGATCTGGGAGCTGTTTATAACATTGCGGATTATTTCACACTATCGGCAAGTATAGTGGATTTAGGGTATATTAACTGGAAACAGAATGTTTACAATTTTGTTTCGAAAGGGACATATAATTTTGAAGGAATTGATACCTCACCGGAATTTGATGTAAATGATAACAGTGATCTTGGTGATGTGGCTGAAGCAATGCTGGACAGTATTGCTGATATATTTAAACCTCTGTCGCAAGAAGAAGCTTATATAACTATGCTTCCAACCAAGATATATCTTGGGGGAACATTCAATGTGAGTGAAAAATTAAATCTCGGCTTACTATCAAAATCGCAGATATATAAGGGAAAGATACAACAGGCTCTAACAGTTTCGGCGAATACTAATCTTGGCAATGCATTGATGACCAGTGTAAGTTATACCATGTCTAATAATAGTTATAACAACCTGGGTGTAGGGCTTAGTTTTCGCGGAGGTCCTTTCCAGTTTTATTTTGTTTCCGACCACATCCCTGTTACTTTCAATAAGATTCAGTTCGAAGATAACGGTGATGTTACATCATTTCCGTTCCCAACAAATCTAAAGAGGATCAATATCCGGTTTGGATTGAATTTTGTTTTCGGATGTAATCCTAAACGGTTTAAGGATAAGCCATTGGTGTTGTGAAGAGAAAAGAAAAGTTGAAAGTTAAAAGTTATAAAGTTGAAAGGAAAGAAAGAAGAGAAGACGAAGTGATGAGGTGATGTAGTAAGAAGGCAAAAGGCAGAAGGCGGAAGGCAGCGCGAACCGCAGCCTCATCAACAAATCAACATTCCCAGGGAACAAAAATATTTCTGTAACTTTGCGGGATAATTAGCACAAAAGAAATGATAATAGGTTTATTAAGGACCATATTAATAATAATTGTTTTCTATTTAGTGGTGAAATTGCTTACAAGGCTTTTATTCCCACCATCAAGAAATAATTCCACCATGAATAACCGGAATAATAAGCCGAAAAAGAAAGAAGGTGATATAACCATTCATTTTGATAAACGAACGGATAAGAAAATGTTCGGCAAAGACTCCGGAGAGTATGTTGACTACGAAGATGTAGACAAAGACGAGTAAAGAAAAATTCTTTTAAAACAACAGCCCCTTAAACTCCTTCGCGTTCCGTTTCGGGTGCCTATGCTAAAGTTTCAGCGACAGCATGCGGACGAGACCTCCTTCGCATTTGCTACGGAGGACAAGCAGGAAGTGGTTAATACTATTTATTAAATAAATTTAAATATTGCACATATGTTCATTATCTTTGTGGTGTTATACAGAAAAGGAAATAGAAACCAAAAAAATGGAGGAAATAAAAATGAATAATTCAGGAAGAAACAGAACTGCCGGAGGAGGTGGTGGACGTGGACAAGGCGGACAAGGCAGAGGCTTGGGTCAAAGTGGACAGGGCAGAGGTTTAGGACAAGGCGGAGGACGCGGTCGTAATAAAGGTGGAGCGTTTGGTATAGGAGGTTATTGCGTTTGTGCAAAATGCGGGGCAAAAGTACCACATCGGCAGGGTGAAAAATGTACAACATTAAAATGCCCGGAATGTGGAAAAACAATGATAAGAGAAGAATTGTTAAAGAAATAGTAACAATAAATAAATAAAAAAATGAGAAAACTATTTGCTGTGCCAACAATTGACGGTAAATTATGTCAGCATTTTGGCCATTGTGAGAAATTTGCAATTGTGGAAACACAAGAGAATAAAGTTGTAGGTGAAGAATATATTGCTCCGCCAGTACATCAACCCGGAATTTACCCTAAGTTTCTTGCCGATCATGGCGTTGAAGTAATTATTTCCGGAGGAATGGGTCAGAAAGCACAAGATCTTTTTGCCCAGAACAGTATAGAGGTTTGTGTTGGTGTGAATTCTGATTCACCACGGCAACTTGTAAAGCAATACCTGGAAGATCAACTTGAAACCGGTCAGAATCTTTGTGATCATTAATAAGCAATGAAGATAGCAATTGCAAGCGGAAAGGGCGGAACAGGAAAAACAACCCTCTCAACAAACCTGGCTGGTTATTTTGCGGAAAAAGGAGAAATGATTTTGGCGGATTTAGATGTCGAAGAGCCTAATTCAGGGCTGTTCATTAAAGGTGAATCTGTTTACAAAGAGGATAAATATAAAATGATCCCCGAATGGGAACAGGAGAAATGTACTCTTTGTGGATTATGTCAGGATGTGTGTAATTTCCATGCAGTGATTCAATTGGTGGATCAGATCATGGTTTTTCCCGAGTTATGCCATAGTTGTTACGCTTGTTCGGAATTATGTCCTACCGATGCCCTGCCTATGGTTCCGAAAAAAATGGGCGAGTTGAACCATTTTCGAAAGGATAATTTAACTTTCGTGGAAAGCCGCCTTGATATAGGCCAGGAACAGGCAGTGCCATTAATCTCTCAAACAAACGAATATATTGATAAGCATTTCCCCAAAGAGGCTATAAAATTATACGATTCGCCTCCGGGAACATCATGCCCGGTAATTGAAGCCGTAAAAAATGCCGATTTTGTTATTCTTGTTACCGAACCAACACCTTTCGGATTACATGATCTGAAACTGGCAGTTGATACTTTAAAGGAACTGAAAATAAAATTTGGTGTTGTTGTAAATCGTCATGGTATTGGGAATGATGATGTAGTGAACTATTGCCAAAAAGAAAACATTGATTTAATAGCAAAAATTCCGAATAGCCGCCGTATAGCTGAATTATATTCACGCGGCGAATTAATTTATCAGAAAATTCCGGAAGTAAAACATCAATTTGAAAATATTGAGAGGTATATTTTTGCAATTAATAAGAAAGGCGCCTGATGAAACCCTCATCCTTAAGTAGGTTAATAAATATAGCTTTATCCACATGAAAGAAATTGTTGTTATTTCAGGGAAAGGGGGCACAGGGAAAACTTCCATTACTGCATCATTTGCGTATCTGGGGGGAAAGGATGTAGTTGTTGCAGACTGTGATGTAGATGCGGCAGATATGCACCTGCTTATGCAGCCGGATTTTGCAAAATCTGAAGATTTTTTTAGTGGCGAAATTGCTGTGATTGATCAGGATAAATGTACTAAATGTGGAAAATGTGCTGATGTTTGCCGTTTTAATGCAATTCCGGTTATTAACGATCAATATGTTGTTCAACCATTGGACTGTGAAGGATGTGGATATTGTTCGAGGGTTTGTCCTGAAGATGCTATAACAAATGAGAGTCAGAATGTGGGCAATTGGTATATTTCAAATACAAAAGCTGGAAACACCATGGTACATGCCAGACTTGGTATTGGGGCAGATAACTCGGGTAAACTTGTTGCAAAAGTAAAGAATGAGGCAAAACAGATTGCAAAAGAAAACAATAAAAATTATATAATTATTGATGGTTCTCCCGGTATAGGATGTCCTGTAATATCATCACTCTCCGGTGCCGGTTTTGTTGTCCTGGTAACAGAACCTACAGTAGCAGGCTTGCACGATTTAAAACGGGTTTATAAGCTGGTAAAACAATTCAATATTGAAACAGGTTGTATTATAAATAAATCTGATCTTAACCTAAAGGTATCCAATGAAATAGAAGGTTTTTTAAAGGAAGAAGATATTATTCATATTTCCAGTCTGCCTTACGATGAAACTTTCACAACTGCTATGACCTTAGGACAAACAATTGTTGAATATGGTGAGAGTAATTTAAAAGAAATTATAAAAGAGAGTTGGGAGAAAGTGATCCAAATAGTAGGGAAGAAAAGTAAAAAGTAAAAAGTAAAGAGGGAGTAATGAGGAGATGAAACGATAGAACGATGGAACGATAGAACGATGGAACGATAGGACGAAGAGAGGGGAGTGACTGATAATGGTACGGCCTTCAGATAGCCGACTTTAAACAGCAAAGTATTATGAAATTAGAACATATTGCAATAACTGTTTCTAAACCTGCTGATATTAAGGATTTTTATCTTGATATTCTCGGGATGAAAGAGGTGAAAAACTTTGTTTTAAATAAGGTTCTTGCTAATAAGATTTTTAGCATAAATAAAGAAACTTCAGTTTGCCTTTTGCAAAAAGATGATATTAGTCTGGAGATGTTTATTTTACCCGGACAAAGCAAACGCAGCTTTGAACATATCTGTCTTACAGTTAAGGACCGGGAGAAACTTGTTGAAAATTCCCTGAAACAAAATTATGAATGTATCAGGATAGAAAGAGATTTGTTCGATCTGGTATTTATAAAAGATAAAAGCGGAAATGTTTTTGAAATTAAGGAGAGTCAGGTAAGTAGGTGAGTAAGTTGAGTAAGGAGGAGAAGAAATGAGGTAATGAGGTAATGAGGAGATGAGGTGAAGAATGAAGAGTTCAAGGTTTAAATGACTTTAACCCGTAACCCGTAACCCGTAACCTGTAATACGTAACAATTTAGAAGAATGTAGAATGAAAAAATATTAAACATATGAAAACGTTTTTAGATTGTTTGCCTTGTATGATGGATCAGGCTTTGCGTGCCGGAAGAATGGCTACTGATGATGAGCGGATAATAAAAAAACTGCTTGATACTGTCGGCGCAATGATGAAAGATATTCCGATGGAGAACACACCTCCTGAAACAGGAGAGATCATTTACCGGAAAGTAAGAGAAATAACAGGGGTAACTGACCCATACAAGGAAATTAAGAAAGCGAATATTGAGGAAGCTCTGTCTTTATATCCGGAGTTAAAAAAAAATGTTGAAGAGTCTGATAATTCACTGCTAACAGCTATTCGTATGGCTATAGCCGGGAATGTTATTGATCTGGGAGTGAATAAGAAATTTAATCTTGTTGAAGATGTGCAAAAAATCTTAAAGCAAGATTTTGCTATTCTGGATTTTGATAAATTTGAAAAACAACTAAAGATAGCGGATTCTGTTCTTTATCTTGGAGATAATGCGGGGGAATCAGTTTTTGATAAAATTCTTATTGAAGAATTAAATAAACCGGTAACATATGTAGTAAGAGAAATACCCGTGATAAATGACGTAACAGAGGAAGATGCAATTGCATCAGGAATTAATGAGGTTGCTGAAATAATATCTTCAGGAACAACAGCCCCTGCAGTTATTTTAAGTTTATGTAATAATGAATTTATTGAGAGATTTAATAACTCAAAACTGATTATCAGTAAGGGGCAGGGGAATTACGAAGGTCTTTCAAATGTTAAACAACCAGTATTTTTTCTTTTAAAAGCAAAATGCTTTGTTATTGCCAACGAATTAAATGTAGAAGAAAACGATATTGTTTTAAAAGGGATTAATGTGTAAATTAGAAATTAGAAATTAGAAATTACTAATTAACCAATTAACCAATTAACATTGAAAATCCGATAAAATAGTAATATGTACAAGTACTTATTTGGTCCTGTACCATCGCGACGTTTAGGAATGTCTTTAGGTGTTGACCTTGTTCCTCATAAAGTATGTTCACTTAATTGCATTTATTGTGAATGTGGATCTACTACTAATTTAACAATAGAAAGAAAAGAATATGTTCCTTATAACGAAGTGGTACAGGAATTAAAGCGATTTCTCAGTGATAAACCGGCACTTGATTTTATTACTTTTTCAGGTTCGGGAGAACCTACTCTTAATTCACGTATTGGCGATATATTGAAATTTATTAAACAGAATTATCCCGATATTCCTGTTGCCGTTCTGACAAACGGGACTTTACTCAAAAATAAACAGGTAAGAGGGGAAATTATGGATGCGGACCTTGTATTGCCATCGTTAGATGTTGCTTCAAACCTGACTTTCAGGAAAATAAACAGACCTTTTCATTCGCTGAATATTGAAGATTATATAAATGGTCTTTGTGAATTCAGAAAAGAATACCAGGGCAAAATATGGCTGGAGGTTCTTATTATTCCGGGATATAATAACAGTAAGGAGGATTTAAAATTATTGAAAGAGGCATTTAATAAAATTAAACCTGACAGCATTCAGTTAAACACACTTGACAGACCCGGAGTTATACCAGGGCTTAGAGCTGCCGGGAAAGAGGAATTGGAACAAATTGCAGATTTCTGGGGACTTGATAATATTGAAATTATTGCTGCAGCCCAATCGCGAAAAGAGATAAAATCTTTCCGTGATGATATTGAATCTGCAATTTTGGAGACAATATTCAGAAGACCATGCACTGTTGATGACCTGGTTAAAATTCTAGGGTTACATATTAATGAAATAAATAAATATCTTGATGTGTTAGAAGCAGATAATAAGATCAAATCTGTTCAGCAGGAGAGAGGTGTATTTTATCAGACAACAAACAGGAGCTATGAATAACAACATGGGTAAATAATTAGATTACAGCAGTTTGCAATTGGCAGTTGGCAGTTGGCAGTTGGTAAAATAGTTAATGCCAAAATATCGCTGACCTTTTTGTTAGTCATTTTGAACTTAGCCCGAATAATTAACTTAAACTTAAAAAACAATAAAAAAATGAAAATTGTATTTACAGCAAAAGGAACAGAGTGGGATTCTATGATGGATTCCCGTTTCGGGAGAACTGAATTTATTCTGATGTATAATGATGAAAAGGATGAATTTACATATACTGACAACAGGGATGTTGCTAATGAGGCTCATGGAGCCGGACCACGAACAGCACAAAGATTATTTGAACTTAATCCTGATGTATTAATCACCGGAAACGGTCCCGGAGGTAATGCTGCATCAGTTTTAGAAAAGGCTGGTATGAAAATTTTCGTTGGGGCAGGTCAGATGACTGTCAAAGAAGCATTTGAAGCATATAAGAAGGGTGAATTGAAGAAGTTTTAAACGATAGTACGAAAGAACGATAGTACGAAAGAACGAGGGTGTGAGAGTGTGAGTATGTTAATCATAACAATAATGAAAATATGGATTTACAATCACTTGCACATGTTTTTAAGCATGCATTAATGATCACCGGTTTTGTACTGATGATGATGCTTATTATTGATTATATCAATGTGCAAACACAAGGCGTCTGGAATCGTAAATTGCAGCAGAAAGAATGGTTGCAGATTATTCTATCAGCATTTCTTGGAGTTATTCCCGGTTGTCTTGGCGCATTCGCAGTTGTATCTTTATATACACACCGTATTGTAAGCTTTGCAGCTCTGGTAGCCGCTATGATAGCAACTTTTGGCGATGAAGCATTTGTAATGTTTGCCATGATGCCGGAAAAGGCACTGATATTAACGATCATTGTTTTTGCCGTTGCTGTTTTTACAGGCTTTTTCATTTTGTTGGTCTCGAAACAAAAAAATCAGGATAGCGACAGATCATATGGGTTTGAGGTACATGAAAAAGAAACAGAATGTGTTTGTTTTCCAAAAGATAAATTATTTGCTCAGATTAAACACATAAATTTTGAAAGGACATTATTAATTGCCGGCTTTTTACTTTTTATAATTTTTCTTGTAGCAGGAGAATTGGGCCCTGAAGAATGGGATTGGAAGCGGATCACTTTTCTTGCAGGAGGTTTAGTTACATTGTTTATTGTAACAACTGTTCCTGACCATTTCCTTAAAGAGCATCTTTGGGGACATGTGATAAAGAAACATTTACCACGTATATTTCTTTGGACGTTTGGAACTTTTGTCTTTATTCATTTTATCGAGGGATTCCTGGATATCAGTAACTGGATACAGGATAATCAATATGTGATTTTAATCATTGCAGTATTGATTGGTATAATCCCTGAGTCCGGGCCACATCTGGTTTTTATCACACTTTTTGTAAATGGCACAATCCCATTCAGTATATTATTGGCAAGCTCCATTGTCCAGGACGGACACGGGGCGATCCCTTTACTGGCTGAATCTAAAAAAGGGTTTATTTATATGAAGCTAATAAATATTCTGGTTGGATTAATTATTGGGTTTATAGGTCTGTTTTTCTTTTAGTCAGGATATCTTGTTTAATGCCTGTGAAAGATCGTCAATCAGATCTTCAACATTTTCAATACCAATTGATAAACGTACCAATCCGTCTGTAATCCCGGCTTTCAGTTTCTCTTCTTTGTTTATGCCCGAATGGGTCATTGAAGCAGGATGCTGAATAAGTGTTTCAATTCCACCAAGAGAGACTGCAAGAATTGCCAGCTCTACATTATCCATAAGAACTTTTCCGGCATCGAGGCCACCTATTAATCCAAAGCTTATCATTGTACCGAATCCTCTCATTTGCTTTTTGGCAAGTTCATGCTGCGGGTGTGATTTCAGTCCCGGATATTTTACCCATTCAACAAGAGGGTGTTCTTCGAGCCATTGTGCGATCTTTGCAGCATTTTCCTGGGCTTTTTCGATTCGGATTGATAGAGTTTTAACACCACGGTGAACAAGGTAAGCCTGGTGCGGGTCCATATTGCAACCAAAATTTACCATTATGTTTCTGATCTGTTTATAAAGATTTTCCTCTTTCGCTATAATAACTCCGCCAACTACATCAGCATGACCGTTAATAAATTTTGTAATGGAGTGGAACACAACATCAGCGCCCAGGTCGAGGGGATTTTGGAGATAGGGACTTGAAAAAGTATTATCCACAACAAGGGGGATTCCATATTTATGTGCAATTTCTGCAATTTTACGGATATCGGTTATTTGCATAGTGGGATTAGAAGGGGTTTCGACCAGGATCATTCTGGTATTGGGTTTAATTGATTGTTTAACTTTATCAGAATCAGAGGTATCTACAAAAGTAGCTTCAACGCCAAAGCGGCTGTAGTGTTTTTCAATGACATTGCGTGAGGGCCCATAAACTGAAGCTGTACTTACCAGATGCGCACCTTGTCCGAGTAAAGCCAGATAAATTGAATTAACAGCACCCATTCCCGAGCTGGTTGCAATTCCTCCGAATCCGTTTTCAAGTTCAGCTATTGTTTCTTCAAGGGCATTTATAGTCGGGTTCCCAAGCCGTGTATAAATATACCCATCGTCTTTACCTGAAAAGCAATCAGCTCCATGCTGTGCGTTTTTAAAAGAAAAAGTAGATGTTTGAAAAATAGGGACAGTTACGCTACCCATTGAGTCTTCTAGTTCTCCTAAGTGTACAAGTTTTGTGTTGAAACCGGTTTTTTTCTTTTTCATAAAATATATGTTTTCAGAGTGTGATAAGAATTAAGATTAATAATTTCGTAAAGGATATTTATATTTGTTTCAAACGTTTTGCCATATGGTTTGCAAAAACAAAATCGTTTAATTTTTCATTTTCTGAATGAAGGATATCTTTATTTGTGCCTTCCCACCATATTTGTCCTATATGAATAAAAATAATCTTTTCGCCAAACTCCATTACCGAATTCATATCATGAGTATTTATAATGGTAATTGTATTAAATTCCTCGGTAATTTCTTTGATCAGGTTATTTATCCTTAGGGTTGTAATAGGGTCCAGTCCCGAATCAGGCTCATCACAGAAAAGGTATTCAGGATTCAGAACTATGGCCCGGGCGATGGCAACCCTTTTTTGCATGCCTCCACTAATTTCAGAGGGGTAAAGATGATTTGCATTTAAAATATTGACCCTGTTCAGGCAAAAATTAGCACGTTCCCTTTTTTCTTCATAGCTCATGTTTGTGAACATATCAAGAGGGTAGATAACATTTTCCTCAACAGTAGAGGAGTCGAAAAGGGCACTTCCCTGGAATAGCATCCCGATTTTTTTTCTAATTTCCTTTTTTTCCCTAAAATCAAGTTTGCTGTAAACAACATCGTCATATTTAACCTCACCCTTATCAATATCAAGTAAACCAACTATTGACTTTAGAAGAACAGTTTTCCCTGAACCACTCTGACCGATGATAAGATTTGTTTTTCCCTTTTCAAATTCAACACTGATATCTTTAAGAACAGTTTGATGGTTAAAAGATTTCCATATATGATCTACCTTTATCATGATAATAACAGTTGGGTAAGGATTACATCGAAAAGTAATATTAATATACAGCTGTAAACAACTGCTTTTGTGCTGGAACGTCCCACTTCCAGTGCTCCACCCCTGACAAAATACCCGTAATATGAAGAAACAGATGTTATAATAAAAGCGTAGAATACAGTTTTAATAAGAGCGTATGTTACATAAAATGGAATAAATGCAAACCGAATACCATATATATAATCTTCTGATGACACTACACCTGTTGCTGTTCCGGCAATCCAGCCACCAAACACCCCAATAGCTATACTTATCATGGTGAGCAGGGGATTAAAAAGAACAGATGCAATTATCTTAGGAAGGATAAGATAGCTTGCTGAGTTAACACCCATAATTTCGAGGGCGTCAATTTGCTCTGTTATCCTCATTGTCCCTATCTCTGAGGCTATACTAGATCCAATTTTTCCTGCAAGGATTAATCCTACCATAGTAGATGAAAACTCCAGGATAATAGTATCGCGTGCCATCAGTCCTATCAGGTACCTTGGGTAAAAAGGATTTTCAGTATTATATGCTGTTTGTAAAGTTATTACTGCACCGGTAAAGACGGATATAATAATAACAATACCAATAGAATTGACTCCCAAGCTGATAAGTTCTTTAAGGGTTTGTTTATAGTATATTTTGCTTTTTTCAGGTTTTGAAAAGACCTTTGTAAGGAGGATAACATATTTTCCAAAATGATAAAAAAACTGCATATTAAAGAAATGATTAAATGACTTAACTACTCACCTTACTAATAAGAATACAAATATCATAAATATTATTGATTTACCGGAAGATAATCGGATGATATGTTCTAATGATACTATTTTATAAAATATTTCATTAATAGAAAAATTTTAGTAAATTGAAACTGAAAAAAATGAAAACCATGGATAAGAACAATTATTGTGTAATTATGGCAGGAGGGATAGGAAGCAGGTTTTGGCCTTATAGTCGCACACAAAAACCCAAACAATTTCTTGATATTCTGGGAATAGGAAAGACACTTCTTCAACAAACATTTGACAGGTTTGCTGATATTTGTTCTGAAGAAAATGTTTTGATCGTAACTAATGCTGACTATAAGGAGCTTGTTCTGGAGCAACTTCCCGGGATAAAACCATCCAATATTCTGCTTGAACCATTGAGGAAAAACACTGCTCCCTGCATAGCTTATGCAAATTATAAGATAAATAAAATAAATCCTGACGCTTGTATTGTTGTTGCACCTTCTGATCATTTTATACAAAAGGAAAAACAGTTCAGAGACAGGATAAAAGAGGGTTTTAAATTTGTCAGGAATCGGGATGCATTATTAACACTTGGAATAAAACCTGACAGACCTGAAACAGGTTACGGATATATTCAGGTTTCAAAGGGGGAAATAGCAGGCACAAATAAGAACCTAAATAAGGTTAAAACATTTACAGAAAAACCTGATTATGATTTGGCTAAGGTTTTTTATGAAAGTGGTGAGTTTTATTGGAACTCAGGAATTTTTATCTGGTCGCTCAACTCAATAATGAATGCATTTGACAAGCATTTATCTGAAGTTGATAGTATATTCAGGGAAGGAGTAAAATTTTATGATACTAATATGGAAAACGAATTTATTCTTAAAACATATTCAAAATGCAAAAACATTTCCATCGATTATGGCATAATGGAAAAAGCAGATAATGTATATGTATTGTGTTCTGATTTTGGCTGGTCAGATCTTGGTACCTGGGGTTCGCTATATAAAAATTTAAAAAAGGACAAGAGTAAAAATGCAATAGCCGGACAAAATATTTTCGATTATGATGTTAAAGGATCTATTGTGAGGGTATCGGATGATAAGCTTGTTGTATTGCAGGGATTGGAAGATTGTATTGTTATTGATACAGATGATATACTTCTTATCTGCAAGAAAAAAGACGAACAGAAAATCAAGCAATTTGTAAATGACATAAAGCTCCGTAAAGGGGAGGAGTATATATAAAAAAAAGACACTTTTGCAGTGTCTTTATGATTGAATGATTAAATTGTTACGGGTTACGAGTTTTTTGCCGACTGTCGACTGAGGACTGAAGACTGATTAGTATTCCCAAAGATCATGTTCAACGTTGAATAGCCATTCTTTTATGCGTTGCGCCTCAATTAACGCCTCTTTCCCTGTTTCATAATCAAATATTTGACGGTTATCGTAAACGTTTGATTCCGCAATGATTGTGCTGGAGAATCTTCTTTGCATAAAGAAATCGTCATAAGAAATCCGGTGAGCGTCATTATTAGGATTAAAAATTTCATGATTTGCGAATGTATTCCTGAAATCAGGATAATAGATCCAGCATATCCTTACTTTTTTAAATTCACCAAGTTCACTGTCATAATAATGCCGGATTGGCATTAATCCAAGGATCCTGACATCCATCCGGGAGTGTTTTTTATCAAAGAACCACTCTTCCTGAACCTGGATTTGCTTAACATCTTCAGGGCTTGGTTCATTAACAATTACAGTATCTCTATAAACACCGGGGGCTATCTGGATACTTGTTGAGTCAGTTTCAGCTCCCATTTTCCTGTCTATATCAGCCTGAGTGATCTTTACGGTCATATCATCACCAATATCGGCATCGTAAGCATTAACAGTACCCGACTTAATCTCAGCGAGAATTATATGTATAAGACTTGCACGATCACCAATTGGTTCAGTAGGGAAGTACAATGGTTGATTTATTTTTTTTCTAAGGTCGATTACCCTCCATATTTTTTTTGACCACATAACATCTGCTTCGCGCAGGTGAGAGTAAGGGATTGGTGATTTATCCCTAATATCTTTATTATATAAGCCTTTTACCCGTGCAGGGGATTCCTGAGCTGAAAGTTTCAGAGCAGGAGCGAATAGAATGCTTAGGAACAGTATTCCAGGAATTATTATTCTATGTTTTTTCATATCGAAAATAAGTTTATTGTTATTCAATTTTCAGAACAATTGGAGGAAGTGACCTTTGACGACCATCGGGTCCAACTGCTTTAATATCGGTAAATACAACACGATCATTTCTCTTCAATCTGTTAATTAAGCTTTTCTGGGCTGCTGTAACTCTATGGCTTTTTGATGGTTCGGTAACGGCAAACCCACGGTCGTTTATTTCAATTATAAAGGCGGTGACATCATAATGTATATCGAACAGAAAATTTTCCAGTTCAGCAAAAACTGCCACCTGGGCACTTAGCATTGATTTTGCAATTGCCCCGCTGTTTTTTCCACCAACTTTTGCCACAGGGTCAGGTACTACTTCTACCCTGAAGGGAATGGGTGCAAATGAACGCATTACACCATTAATCTCTGCTGTAACTGTAACATTGGCTGGTTTCCCAGGAGTTCTCGGATTTGCAATAAATGAACCACGAAACTTTTTGGTAGTTCCCCTTTTTATTGTGCCGTTTGTCATCTTGGCAAAAGTTTTATCAGAGGCTGCCCCGGAAACGGAAATATCAACAGGATTATCCACAGCAACATAGAAAACATTCATAGCAGTGGGAGAAACAACTACATTGGGTGGTGCCACAGTATATTTTTCTTCGAAAGGGAAATTTGTAAAATTCCCATCAGGGGCTCTCATTCTAATTAGTCCCCCCCAGGTTTTATCTCCAAGAACAGTAGGTTTTCTCTTGTATATTCCCCGTCCGCGTTCATCAACAGTTAATGTTTCATAACCAGGGATCATACGATATTCCTTAATTCCATTGGCATTAACAGTGGTTTCATATTTACCAACTAAAACTTCAGGTTGTTGAGTTGTATCTGTTGCAGCAATGAATACCTCAGCCTGGTATTCGTTACCTCTCATAATATAGTTCGAATTAGTAATTATAGTTGGGATCAGACTATTAAATTTAAAAGCTCCGGCGTCAATTTGCTGATATAGGAAATTAAGAGCTTCAGCTTCTGCATTTCGAATGTCACTTTGCACTTTGGACAATAGAGTGATGGAAGCAATAAGAGGTGATGCCTGGAACATATGGTTAACCCAAAGCACCTTTTCTCCTTTAATTACGGGATCGTTTGTATCAAGACCGGCTTCGATTGAATTTGAAGCACTAACATTCTTATTTCCAATTATATCCAGCAAAAATGTACGGTATTCTTCTATTGCAGCTTTCATGTCAAATGCTGCTCCATTCTGGTCTGATCCGACAAGTATTTGTGAAGGAACATTATTCTCGTCAATTTTTTGGATATGTTCAACAATGATCTCTCCATCTGCTGTAAGGGCTTCACTATCTTTTCCCTCTGCTGTCTGAATAATTTCGATCTTTAATCCCTGTACATATTCATGCAACTCGTTAGCACGATCCTTAACCTCGTATGCAATGTTTTTCCAGGGGCCTGCTTTTTGTGGATTTTCACTAGCAGCCTGATCGAATTCCTGGTAAATCAAATTGTTTTTAGCACTAAAATTCTCAGTGGTTTTGGTAAGACTTTTGTCAACAAGTTTAAAAGCTTCCACGGCATCTTTAGACACATTCAGTGCCAGCAATGCTGTAAGCACCAAATACATCATACCAATCATTTTTTGTCTTGGGGTTTCTTTTCCGTGAGCCATAATTCAAGGATGAAGTTTATAATTAAAAACTAAATAGTACTATTTGCTCATTACGTTCATAGCCGATAACATATTGCCGTATATTGTATTCAGGGCAGACAGATTTTCGCTAAGTTTTGAAACTTCTTCGCGATATTTCTTAGTATCTCCGACAGTATCTTGCAAATCAGTCATCATTTCATCAAGGTTATTATAGAGGGCATCAGAGGTTTTGAGATGATCATCGGTTCCCTGCAATTGAAGCTCATAAACTGCATTTAAAGCAGAAAGATTTTTGTTAAGAGCTTCAAGTTGTTCACCATATGATTTACTACCATCTTCAATAACTGAGAAAGATTCGGATAATTGCTGATAATTACTCCCTGATTCTGTTATCAGGTTAGCTGTTTTGTCATATGACCCCGAGAGTCTGGTGACAGACTCTTTCAACTCTTCGGTTGATTTAACATATGATTCCGTATAAGAGTTAACGGCTGTAGCAGCTTGTTTAATATTATTTACATAATCGTTTGTTGCTGCTCCTGCATCAGATATATCAGATAATCTCTCTGTAGTTTCATTAAGTTTACTAAGCCCTTTTCCAAGCTTATTAAAAAGATCAGGAGTAATTTGCCCTTGCTCAAGAAGAGCATCAAACTTCTCTAAAGCAGAACTGCTTCCTCTAACAGAAGTTGGAATTTGGTCAAGTTCTTCATCATCCTGCATTCCTGCTAATTCAGGATAAACAAGAGTCCAGTCGACTTCTTCATGAAGTGGTTCGAAAGCTGAAAAGAAGAAAATTATTGCTTCGGTCATAAGCCCTACAGTCAACATCAATCCGGCGAGGGGCCAGTGCTGAATTTTGAAAAGTGCACCAACAATTACAACCGCTGCGCCAAGGCCATAAAGCTTTGACATAAAGTTTTTCCAACCGCTGCTTTGTACTAACTCTGTTAAATTCATAGTAGTTGAATTTTATTATTAATCTGAAAAAAAAATTTAATAACCCATATATGAACGAACATTCCTGAATCCTATAAATGATTTTGCAGAATCCTGATATTCATATGTTCTCGAACTAACCTGAAGGTAATATCCAATATCTTTCCATGAACCGCCTCGTATTACTTTTCTTTTCATAACAGGAGGCTCATCCGCCCGTGCGTTATACTGGTAATTTGGATTCATGTCATGTGTGAACACATATGCTGATTCGTCATAAGCACTTGATGTCCATTCAGCTACGTTGCCTGCCATGTCATACAATCCAAATTCGTTCATTGAGAAAGAAGCAACGTTGGTTGCAACCAATGCTCCATCATCAATATAGTTGCCACGTAATGTTTTAAAGTTAGCCAGAAAACAACCCTCATCATTTCTGGTATATGGCCCTCCCCACGGGTACATGGAATGATCTAAACCACCCCGTGCAGCATATTCCCATTCTGTTTCAAGTGGAAGACGGTATTCCTGAACCCAGGCATTACCCTGTTGCGAAAGGTAACTATTTAAATAATTTGTTCTCCAGGTGCTGAAAGCATTTGCTTGTTTCCATGTAACACCAACAACCGGATATTCATCAAAAGAGGGATGCCAGAAATACATATTTGCCCATGGTTCATTATAAGAATAGGTAAAATCCCTGATCCACACAAGGGTATCCGGATAACACTGTACTTCATCGTGCATAATAAAAGATGAACGATTCTCGATTGGTATACGTTCTCCCTCCTGATTAATTATTTCTCCATCATATGACTGAGTTTCCAGATTATACCGGCTTGATTTTTTAGCAGCCTGTTGAAGATCGATCCAGAAAAATGTATAAACAAGTTTCCGTGTATCTACCTGTTTCCTGTTATTAAATCTTTCGTTTTCAGGATAATACATTTCCTCAACAATGTCAGGAATTTCTTCATTATCCATATCAATTTCAGTTTCCCAGTCGATAACAGGAGGATCATAAGGATCTCCGTTTTCATCTGCCTTAAAGAAACCTTCAATCCCTGCATCTCCAAGTTTATAGCGCAGGATCGAGTCTCTGACATAATTTACAAACTGGCGATACTCATTATTTGTTATTTCAGTATCATCCATATAGAAAGCATCTACAGTAACAGTTTTTGAGAATGCATCCATTGAAAAGGCAATATCCTGATCGCTTGGACCTATATTAAAACTACCCTGAGTGACAAATACCATTCCATATGGCTCAGGTTCATACCATTTTTTTCTGCCCTTAACTCCAACCAGCTCACCGTTGAGAGAAGAACCCCCGCATCCGGTCAATACAATTATCATTGCCAGAACAATACAGAAAAGGAATATTTTTTTCATATCTATTTCAGTTTTATATTGCAAGTAAATTAATTTTTTTTAATAATCATAAAAATCTTACACTTTTGTAACTTCTTGGACTCCTGCTAATGCTAAGATTAAAACAATAACTTACCATTAATTCATGGCTGCCATTACTATTTTTTCTTATATCAGAAGTCGCAAAATCGTAAGCGTAACCAACTCTTATACCGTTAAAAAGCTCAATCCCCACTAACCCGATAATGGCATCTCCTGCTCTGTAAGTAACGCCACCCCAGATTTTTTTATTGTATTGAATATTGGTATTTATGCTAAGCTGGGATGTTCTTCCATCAGAAAACAGGTAAATTGACGGTGTAACCTCAATCATCGGGTTATTTATTGGCAGATGGTACCCGGCAATAACATAATAATGCCTTTTCAGGTAAGGTGTTCCTTTAGAATATTTAATTTTTGCCTCGTTTATATGAGTAGATGAAATGCCAATATAAAATTCGCGGGTTTTAAAAAATGCTCCAAAACCCATATCAAAAGCTAAATAACTTTCATTATTCTCAGGGATTAAAGGGTCCCCACTGGCAGGGGTATGATAATCGCTTGTTGGAATTGTCCAGTTGGGCTCTAATGTTTTGTTCATTATTCCTAAACCCATACCAATACCCAGCTTGCCTGATGCAATATCAATCTTGTAAGCATAAGAGAAATTAATGTTCATATTATCGTTAAACCCGGCCTGGTCATTCATAAGTGATAATCCTGCTCCACTGTTGATCCCAAACAAGTTAAAAGGGGCATTTACATGAAAAAACGTGGTGCTGGGGGCACCGTCAAATCCAACCCAGGATTGGCGGCTCAGAGCAGCAAAACAGATCATATCATTACTTCCTGCATATCCCGGGTTAATGGACATCTGGTTAAACATTATCTGGCTGATTTGAGGATCCTGTTGTCCCATACAAATCAGTGAGATGTATGATAAAAATGTGATTATTTTGACTCTTTTTGTCAAACTTGTTTCTTCCCTTTTTTGCAATATACTTGTTATCTAACATTTTTTAGTTTAGTAAAAATAGTACTTTCAATCAACATTAACAATTTATCTGTAAACAATAATTATGTTAACCTGTTTCATTATCATTGACCTTATACGGATAAAAAGTAAATTAGGTTGTTTATTTGATATAGAATATGTAAAAATTGATGATTAAAACTAATACTCGTGATTTATTGTGCTGGTTTCTGATGGTCAATAATATGCTCGGGCAATAGTAAAAAGATTAAATGGAGAACTCAGAATAATTTTGGCAAATATTGAATTTTGGATGATAAAGAGTTGTTTTTTTTAGATAAACGGAAGTTATCCTTGTTTCTGAAAGGCTTTCCACCAACGATCTGGTATTTCCTGGCTGCTTGCTTTCATATAATCTTTGTATGTACAGGCAATAAATTCAGCCTTTGCAGAATTGGTTTTTGATATAGGCACTTTTAGCCACCATCTTTCAGTATGATTACTTTTATAAAAAACAATATCTTTTCCAACACCACTTAAATTCACAATATACTTTGTAAACAGGTTCTTTTGCTTAGCCGGATTTTCAATAATTTTTTGTGACATTCCTTCAAACAGATACCAGATAATCTGTGCTGCCAGTCTGGAAGATTGATTGTTTATATCAAGAGCAGGATTGATTTCAAAAATACCAAATACCTGCAAATTATCACTTTGTCCGGCATATTTAGCCAGCTGACAGATCTCTTCACCGTAAAATCCGTTTGGTGAAGGGTTAAAATGCCCGGGTGAATCAGATTGTCTTACGGCACTAATATCAAGACTAACAATATGCGCATCTCTCAACACCGGTTCCATTTCCTTAATATCTGACCGCACCACGCCGACACGGAATGAATCAAAATGTTTTTGACGGAGTTCCTTTAATAACTTTTTGTCAGTTAAATAGTCCTGATGTCCAATGTTATAGTATTGTACAGGTATTTCTTTTCCGGAAATAATTTTGTTAAGATAATTTTGTGAATTAATTAGTTTGGGATCATTTCTCCAATCTATCCTGGAGTCGATAGATACAAGGTTCAAAAAAGCGTTTTCTTTCTTGTATACATTATAAATGCCATAAGTCAGATCCTGACTTCCTCCAATTACAAGCGGGAATACATTTTGATTTAGAAGTTCTGAAACCACATCCCGTAATGCAAAATATGTATCTTCAACATTTTCTCCTTTTTTAATATTACCCAGATCAATAATTCTGAATTTTTTATTTGGTTTTGAAAGTTGATACAACCAGGTTCTTATTTTGTCAGGGCCATCAGAACAACCCTTATTTGGGGAATTACGGTCTTCGCATACTCCCAAAATCGCCACATCATAGTTATTAATGTTATTAACCGGAGTGTCAGGTGTATGAATATGAATATTTCTACCGAATAGAGCCCGGGATGGCAAAAGCTCCAAATCCGGTTTATCCAGACTTACAGGATCGAAATAATAATTCAGGTCCATAAAAGTTATAAAGTTATAAAGTTAAAAGTGCCTAAAATTTAAAATTCATTATTCTCTTCCTCTTCCTTACTCTCCTTACTCAACTACTCACCTACTCAACTTTTTTTCTTTTTTGATTTTTTTCTCTCTCCTTCTTCAATAATTCTCAAACAATCTTCAAATGTAAGAGATTCAGGCTCATTTTTCCGTGGTATACGGAAGTTTTTCTTTTTATAAGAAATATATGGGCCATAACGTCCAATAAGGACTTTCAGATCGGGATCATTTGGGAAACTTTTAATAATTCGCTTTTTTTCAATTTCCCTTTTTTCTTCGATCAGTTCTATGGCTCTTGATTTATTAATAGTTAATGGATCGTCTGTTTCTTTCTTCAGCGAAAAGAATTTATTGTTATGTCGAACATATGGTCCGAACCTTCCAATACCAACAATTAAATCCTTACCTTCAAAGTCGCCAACGGTTCTTGGCAGTTTGAATAACTCAAGGGCTTCTTCGAGTGTAATTGTTTCAATAAGCTGTCCTTTAAGCAGACTGGCAAACCTGGGTTTTTCATCCGTATTACTGTCGCCCATTTGAACAAAAGGACCATATTTGCCAATTCTAACCATAACCGGTTCTCCTGTCTCAGGATCTTTACCAAGTTGCCGCTCACCGGTTTTTTTAATTGAAGTTGCTAAGCTTTTTTCAACTTTTGCATGAAATGGTTTATAAAAGGTATCAATCATTTCAGTCCAGTCTAACTTCCCGGCAGCAATTTCATCAAATTCTTTTTCTACAGAAGCTGTAAAGTTATAATTCAGGATATCTTTGAAATGCTCAATAAGAAAATCGTTAACAATTATTCCAATATTTTTAGGGAACAGTTTCTTTTTTTCCGTACCTGCCTTTTCAATTTTGGTTTTTTCTTCAAGTTTCCCTTCTGATAAAGAAATAACAGTGAAATTTCTGTTGAAACCAGGGCGATCTTCTTTAAGAACATAACCTCTTTGCTGGATAGTTGAGATTGTCGGAGCGTAAGTGGAAGGACGACCAATGCCAAGTTCTTCAAGTTTTTTTACCAGACTGGCTTCAGTATATCTTGGGGGTGAAGTTGAGAACCGTTCATAAGCATTGATGCTTTCATAATTCAAAATTTGCCCGGTACTGATTGGGGGAAGCATCCCTTTAGTAGAATCATCCAAATCATCATCTTTCGATTCCATATATACTTTAAGGAACCCGTCAAATTTTATTACTTCTCCGGATGCGACAAACTTTTTGTCACTATTGGAAATATTAATTGTAACAGTGGTTTTTTCAAGTTGTGCTTCGCTCATTTGAGATGCAATAGTCCGTTTCCATATTAAATTATAAAGTCGTTGTTCGGAACGGTTCCCTTTAATTGTTTCGTTTTGAAAATATGTTGGTCTTAGGGCTTCATGTGCCTCCTGTGCTCCTTTTGCTTTGGTTTTATATTTACGTGTTTTTGCATATTTTTCCCCGAACTCTTGAGTAATTGTATTGCGGGCACTTGTCAGGGCAAGACTTGATAGATTAACAGAATCAGTTCTCATGTAGGTAATAAAACCGGCTTCATATAGTTTTTGTGCAACTGTCATAGTTTGCGATACGGAAAACCCCAATTTTCTACTGGCTTCCTGTTGTAAGGTTGAAGTTGTAAAGGGTGGCGCAGGAGATTTCCTGGACGGTTTAGTTATAATATCAACGACCTCAAAATCAGCATCTTTGCAATTGTTTAGGAACTTTTTTGTTTCATCTGAATCGGGAAAGCGATTGGTAACTTCTGCTTTAAGCTCTACTTTTTTCCCTTGTTTATCAGAAAAACTAAAGGTGCCATAAACTTTAAATTTTGATTCAGGGCTAAAATGCATTACCTCTCTTTCTCTTTCAACCAATAATCTTACAGCGACTGATTGAACCCTGCCGGCTGAAAGTTTTGGCTGAATTTTTTTCCACAAAACAGGGGATAACTCGAAACCTACAAGCCGGTCCAAAATCCTGCGTGCCTGTTGAGCATTTACCAGGTCGTTATTTAGTTTCCTGGGGTTGCCTACAGCGTTACGTATTGCATCTTTGGTAATTTCATGAAAAACAATTCGTTTAGTGTTCTCCGGAGGCAGTTTCAATATTTCTGACAGATGCCATGCAATAGCTTCTCCCTCCCTGTCTTCATCAGTTGCAAGCCATACGACCCCGGAATCTTTTGCCAGCTTTTTTAATTCAGCGACAATTTTTTTCTTGTCTTCTGATACAATGTATTGTGGAGAATAATTGTTATCAATTTCGATACCGAAATTTTTCTTAGACAGATCACGAACATGACCAAAGCAGGATTTAACAATATAATCTTTGCCAAGAAAACTTTCTATGGTTTTTGCTTTCGCCGGAGACTCAACAATAACTAAATTTTCGATCATATTTAGCAGCCTTATAAAATTAATAAATGCTTAAATGCTTAAATGCTTAAATGCTTAAATGTTTAAATGATAAAATGAATAAATTGAAAAATCGTGAATCATTCTTCCTCTTCCCATTTACTCATTGTCTTTATTTAAGTATTTTAGTAAAAATTTGCACAAAGTAAATAAAATAGCAAGCTAAGTTCAAAATTTAAAAGCACATATTTCTTTAAAGTTTTAGTATTTTTGAGGCAAATAGGAAGAATGGGGTAGAGGGAATAGAGGGAATAAAGGGAGTAAAGTTCAATGTTTCTTTACAAACTTTCAACTTTTAACTTTATTATACAAATGGCTTTTGCAAAATCAAAATACAAGAAATATCTGTATTGGTTCTGGGGTATTTTTTCCTTCCCGTTTGTCTTTGCTATTCTTCTGTTTGCCTTGATTTCATTTAATATTTTCGGTCCTATGCCCTCTTTTAAACAGCTTGAGAATCCGGAGAATGATCTGGCTTCTGAAGTATGGTCTGAAGATGGAAAATTACTTGGGAAATTCTACATAATAAACAGGACATGGACAGACATAGATGTAATATCTCCCTATGTTGTTGATGCACTAATTGCTACAGAAGACATTAGATTTTATAAACACTCAGGTGTTGACATAAGAGGCTTGGGAAGAGTGATATATAAAACAATATTACAGGGAGAATCAAGTGCAGGAGGAGGCAGTACCATTACACAGCAACTGGCAAAAAATCTTTTCCCGCGCGATACTACAACTTACAAGTTTGCCCTGGTGAAAATAGCCAATCTGGGCATTATAAAGTTTAAAGAATGGGTAACAGCAGTAAAATTGGAAAGGAGCTACACTAAGAATGAATTAATTACAATGTATCTGAATGTGTTTGATTTTTTGAATCAGGCAGTAGGAATAAACTCAGCAGCTTCAATATATTTTAATTCTTCACCTGATTCATTGAATCTTGAAGAGTCGGCAATGTTAGTGGGAATGTTAAAAAACTCATCATATTATAATCCTTTAAGGAGATATGATGAAACTCTTCACAGGAGAAATGTTGTGCTTTCACAAATGGTGAAATATGGGTATCTGGAGAAAGAAATATTTGACTCGGTTAAAACCCTGCCAATCGAGCTTGATTATAAAAAACAAAGCCATGATCTGGGATTAGCTACATACTTCAGGGAATATCTGCGAGTTGCAATGAATAGATCTAAGCCTGAGCGAAGATATTTTTTTACTAAGCGGCAGTATGAAGAAGCAAAATATCAGTGGGAGAATAATCCTCTTTACGGATGGTGTTCTAAAAATAATAAACCTGACGGGTCGGAATATAACCTTTATCGTGATGGTCTGAAGATTTATACTACAATTAATTTCACTATGCAGGGATATGCCGAAAATGCAATAAAAGAGCATTTGGGTAAGGACCTTCAGAAAACTTTTATGGTTTCAGCCGAAAATTACAAGAATCCTCCATTCTCTGATGATCTGGATCGTAACGAAATAGCTAATCTGATGGAAATTGCCACCCATCGTACCGAGCGTTATAGAAAATTAAGAAATGCCGGGGTTTCTGAAGATTCAATTAATGCATCCTTTAACCAGCCGGTAGAGATGAAGGTTTTTTCCTGGGATGGAGAGATAGATACAGTTATGACACCCCTTGATTCTATCAGGTATTACAAGTATTTTGTAAGATCCGGACTTATGTCAATCGATCCTCACACCGGATATGTAAAAGCTTATGTTGGTGGTCCTGATTTCAGATACTTCAAATATGATGCAGTAACTAATCAAAAACGACAAATTGGAAGTACCATTAAACCATTCCTGTATACACTGGCAATGCAGGATGGGTATACCCCTTGTTATCAGGTTCCAAATGTGCCACAAACTTTTATTGTGAATGATTCAGTCTGGCGTCCCGCCAGTACCGGGCCCAGGGATTTTTGGGGGAAAATGGTGTCATTGAAGTTTGGATTGGCACATTCTGAGAATTATGTTTCAGCATGGTTGATTAAAAAATTTAATCCTCAGTCAGTTAGAGATTTAATGCAAAAAATGGGTATTCGTAGTTTTATTGATCCTGTACCGTCAATCTTTCTTGGCACCTCAGAAGTGTCACTATATGAAATGGTTGGGGCATATAGCACTTATGCAAATAAAGGGATTCATATTAAACCAATTTTTATTACCCGAATTGAAGATAAAGAGGGGAATCTTATTTCAACATTTAAACCATCATTTAAGGAAGCAATCAGTGAGCCGGATGCCTACCTGATGCTGAATTTGTTAGAGGGAGTTGTTAAGGATGGTACCGGGCGCAGATTACGCTGGAAATACGAGCTAATGAATGAAATTGGAGGGAAAACGGGTACTACGCAAAACCAGTCTGATGGTTGGTTTATGGGAGTAACCCCAAAACTGGTTACAGGTGTATGGTCTGGTTGGCCTGACAGATCGGTCCATTTTGAACGTCTGGCACTTGGATCAGGAGCAAATATGGCTCTTCCGGTGTTCGGTCTTTATATGCAGCAAATTTATAATGATAGTTTGAATGTAACGACTGAGGATGTTTTTGAACCACCACGAGTTTTTAATATTGAACTCGATTGCGACCAGTACAAAAAAGAAAATCCACAGGACAATTATAATCCGTTTGATGAGGAGATTTATTGAAAGTTGAGGAGAAGAGGTGATGAGGAGATGAGGAAATGAGGAGATGAGGAAATGAGGAAATAAGGTGAAGAATTAAGAGTTTGAGGTTTAAAAAGTTCAAGGCTCAAAGCACTATTAATCTTATAACTTTAGGCACTCCAAACTTTAGGCATTTTAGGCACTTTTTTATTTGAAAATGCTTTTTATAAGATCTTCTATTCGTGACTGAAAATGGATTTTGATATTAAACTTTGAAAAATCAAGGCCTTTACGGTTATATTTTGAAATATACATTTCGCTAAATCCCAGCTTTTCTGCTTCACGAATTCGTTGTTCAATTCTGTTAACAGGCCGGATTTCTCCGGAAAGACCAACCTCACCGGCAAAACATATACGCTTATTGATTGGGATATCTATGTTTGAGGATAAAACAGCCGAGATAACTGCCAGATCGATTGCCGGATCATTAACTTTTATTCCTCCTGCTATATTAAGAAAAACATCTTTTGCAACCAGCCTGAACCCGGCCCGTTTCTCCAAAACAGCCAGTAACATATTTAATCTTCTAAGGTCGAACCCGGTGGATGACCGTTGTGGAGTTCCGTATACTGCGGAGCTAACAAGCGCCTGTGTTTCGATAAGGAAAGGTCTGACCCCATCAATAGTTGCAGAAATGGATACGCCGCTTAGATTTTCATCGATGTGAGAAACTAATAATTCTGATGGATTGTGTACTTCCCTGAGGCCGTTGCTTCTCATTTCGTAAATACCCAGTTCGGATGTTGATCCGAATCGGTTTTTTGTTGCTCTAAGGATGCGGTACAAATGATTTTGGTCGCCTTCAAATTGCAATACTACATCTACAATGTGCTCAAGTGCCTTTGGTCCGGCAAGATTTCCTTCTTTTGTAATATGCCCGATAAGCAAAACCGGAATACCGGTTTCCTTAGCATATTTAAGAAGACGAACGGTACATTCTCGTATTTGAGAGATACTTCCCGGTGAAGAAGAGATGTTTTCTGTAAACATGGTTTGAATAGAATCCACAATCACTAATCCTGCTTTAGTGTTTTCTATTTGTGTAAGAACATTTTCCAGTGATGTCTCGGTAAGAATATAACAATTTTCATGATTTGACTTGATACGGCTGGCTCTGAGTTTAATTTGGCTGTTGCTTTCTTCCCCTGAAACATAAAGAATTTTTAACTCTTTTAATCCGAGTGCCAGCTGGAGAGCCAGTGTGGATTTTCCTATTCCCGGTTCTCCACCAAGAAGAATAATTGATCCGGGAACTATTCCTCCGCCGAGTATCCTGTTCAACTCTATGCTGCGAGTATCAATTCTTGATTCTTCAAGGGAAGCTATTTCCTGCAGGGTTACTGGTTTCGCGGTTCCGGTGAATGTGTAATTAGTTGTTTTGCCGGCGCTATCTTTTCTAACAACCTCTTCAATATAGGTATTCCATTCCCCGCAGGATGGACAACGGCCAATCCATTTGGATGATTCAACACCGCAATTCTGACATACCCAGATTGTCTTTGTTTTTGGCATAGTAATTTTGAGGTCAAAAAATAAAACCTTCTTTACAATGTATTAATGTATTATATTCTATTATTTTTCTAAAAAGTTACGAGTTCTCTTTGCCTTCTGCCTTTTCTTCACTTTACTTAACCTTATTTATTTTTTCTAATATACCTGAAGTAGAATACCCCTCAATAAAATCAAGCATCTTAATCTCACCTCCATTTTCTTTAACAATATCATAACCAACAATTTCTTCGGGATTGTAATCACCCCCTTTTACCAGGATATCAGGCCTGATTTGTTTAATTAATTTGTATGGGGTTTCTTCATCAAACAATACAATATTGTTAACAAAGCTAAAAGCTGCCAGTGTCATCGCCCTGGATTCCTGATCAAGCACAGGTCTGCCGTGACCTTTGATCTTTATTACAGATGAATCGGAATTAAGTCCGATAATTAAAATATCACCCAGATCGGCTGCCTGCGTAAGATATTTAACATGTCCGAGGTGGATAAGATCGAAGCAACCGTTGGTAAAAACAACTTTTAGGTTTTTAAACCGGTAAAAGGAAAGAAGACGCATGAGATCAATCCCGGTTACAATTTTGGATTTAATGAGCGTATACTTATTCATCATTCAGTAGTTTTAGATTCTGCCTGAAAAGATAACCTTTTTCTTTTTTTTCTCTCAAGAAAAATCATTAAAAATGAGTAAGCCCCTAAAATTATCACTAAAAGTGTTTGTGATTCATGCGATAATGTTGCGTATACAAGCCCTTTTTCCCTGCTTATTCCGTATATGGTCAACCCCTTATAAATTATCCAGTGAAAAGCTCCAATGCCACCCTGAACAGGAGCTGCCATGCCTAGGGTGCCGACAACTAAAAGAAATAAACCATCAAGAGCAGTTAAATGTGAAGTTTCAGGAATTGAATAAACAACAACCCATGTCATAAGAAAATAAATAAACCACAACAGGACAGTATGAAAAACAAAAACCCTTCGCCTTTTCATACTGAATACGGTTTTTAATCCTTCAAATATTCCCAGGATGATCTTTTTTGTTTTCCGGTAAAACGGGAGATCTGAAAATTTTGAACGGTAATAGATAAAAACTATAACCAGGATAATTATTACTGAAATAATAGCTATCCAGATAATGGATGGAAAATTTAATGCAGCAATAATTTTTTCGTACAGCGGATCAAAAACCTGAGTTTTTAAAAAATGACCAAAAAAATTGATCCTGGCAAAAAAGACAATCACTAACAGTCCCAAAAGCACTATCATATCAATGGTTCTTTCAATAATAACAGTCCCGATCAAAGCATCCATTGGGACTTTATTAGTGCGGTTAAGTGTAGCACAACGAGTTACCTCACCAAAGCGCGGAAGTGTAAAATTTGCAAGGTATCCTGTCATTAAAGCATGAAATGTATCTTTCAGTGGTGGTTTAAAACCCAGGGGTTCAATTAGCATTTTCCAGCGATAGGCTCGTACAACGAACCCCAGGAATCCCAGTAAGAGTGAAAGGAGTATCCAGAAATAGTTTGCATTTTTAAGATCTGAAAGAAGAGCCTGAAAACTAATATTCCGGAACGCAAAATAGAGTAAAACTATTCCCAGGCTAAGAAATATAAGAAAATTCAGTATGGCACGTAATTTCTTTTTCAATTTAAGCAATTTCAATAATGATCATACTGTAAAATATTGCGATGATCAAATTTGCAAAGTTAAAATAAATTTTCAGCCATTTTTAACTTTAATCAGTCTTAGAAATCCACCTTCTTTGATAGTGGTCATTTTTTTTTTGTTGAACATGATATAAATCATTCCTTGATTATATTAATAAAGAAGCCACCTTCTTAGAGGGTGGATATTTACTCATCTCTAAATGGCAGGCATGTAATCAATTATTTTTCTTCGAAACAATTATTGCGATACAACCATAACACTCACGATTTTCATCCCACTTACTGACAGGGGAAAGCATTTAAGATATTATCATAAATATGCAGGATTGTAAAAATTGAAAATTACCAATAATTTTACTAAATTTGCAAATTATTATAAAAGCATATTTTATTTGATGGAGAACAAAAAGGTTTTATTTGTTTCTCAGGAAATTACCCCTTACCTGCCCGAGAATGAAATGTCCCGAATTGGACGCTATTTACCTCAGGGCATCCAGGAAAAAGGCAAAGAGATACGTACTTTTATGCCTAAGTTCGGATGTGTTAAAGAAAGAAGAAATCAACTTCACGAGGTAATCAGGCTATCTGGTATGAACGTTATCATTGATGACTCCGATCATCCGCTAATTATTAAAGTAGCTTCCATTCAATCTGCCAGGATGCAGGTTTATTTCATTGATAATGAAGATTATTTCCAGAGAAAATTTATACTTACTGATAAAAAAGGGGAAGAATTTAGTGATAATGATGAGCGGGCAATCTTCTATGCGCGTGGTGTGCTTGAAACCGTAAGAAAATTGAGATGGGCTCCTGACATTGTTCATTGTCATGGTTGGTTTACAAGTTTAGTACCGCTTTATCTTAAGAAAAGCTTTGCTGATAATCCCTTGTTCTCAGACTCTAAAGTGGTGTATTCGGTATATGATAGTGAATTTAAGAAATCGTTGAATCCTTCGTTTAAAAAGAAACTTCTGCTCGAAGGTATTACTAAAGATGATATTAAAATAATTAACGACGCCAATTATTTAAATTTGAATAAGCTTGCCATTACAAATTCGGATGCTGTTATTATGGGAAGTGAGAAAATAAATTCCGAGTTGAAAACGTTTATTGAGGAATGGGGTATACCTGTTTTGGAGTATAAAGGGGAGGATGAGTATATTGATAAGTATTCCGATTTCTATGATGAACTTATATCTTAATACCAATATGAAATTACCAATTATTAACCGGTTAATTATATTACCGGTTTCATATATTACCCTTTCTGTTTCCGTCCTTTTTTTGGGCGGTTTGTTTTTACTAACTTCTTGCGACGACGAAGGCACCCTTATAGGTGAAAATCTCCAACCCCAAAGCGACAAATTTTCAGTTAATTATTATGATAAGTTCGTGGTTGAAGTGTATACCGGATCATTAGATTCATTAAGAACAGATGAAATGGCATTAGCTGTAGCTGGTGAATTTATTGATCCTGTATTTGGTACTACTAACGCTGATTTTATTTCACAGGTACGATTGTCAGGCGAATTGATTTTCAGCGAGTATCCTCCGGTTATTGATTCTCTTATTGTGTTTCTTGAAGTTGCCGGTTCATATGGTGATACTAACTCTATAATGGAAATTAATGTTCATGAGCTTAAAAAAGATATTTATCCTGATTCTGCTTATTACTCAAATTTGAATCAGGAAGGTTTATACTATGAGAATGTTGTAGGCTCGGCAAATTACAATGCATCTGATACTTTAATTAAAATATATATGAATGATGCATTTGCTGAGAAGATAATAGCTGATACAAGTATTTTAATCTCGCAGGACGACTTTTTGCAGAAATTTAAAGGCTTGTATTTCACTTCAGATATACAGGCAGGGAATGGATCATTAACCAATTTTAACCTGCCTTCATTATCAACCGAAATGGTATTATTTTTTCATTATCCCTCATCCGACACATTGTTTTATTTTTATAATTTCTCTATCAGCCAAAGTTCTGCACGTATAAATATGTATTCTCATGATTTCAGCACTGCTGATCCTATATACAGCATCACCCATCTGAATGATAATATAGAAGACAGTGTCAGCTACACACAAGGATTGGCGGGGGTATATACAGAGCTTAAATTTCCTGAACTTGAAAACTGGCGCGATTCCCTGCCAATTGCAATAAATAAAGCAGAACTGATAGTTAATTTATCAACTGACGACCCCTACTCTTCTGAATACACTCCACCGGAGTATTTGGATATAAAAATCCGCGATGAGAATGGGAATTTTGAAACAGTATATGATCTTGTTCTTGGCAGATATTATTTTGGGGGAGATCTTAAGGAGGGAGTATATACTTTCAATATTTCAGATTTTGTTCATAAATACCTTACCGGATATTATGACGATCCTACGGTTTATATCTTTGTCAATACGTATTATTACCGGGCTAACAGGGCAGTGCTTAGCGGGTATAACCACTCCGGGAAAGTTAAGCTGAAGATGACTTATACTAAATAATGGAATAGAGGGAATAGAGGGAATAGAGGGAATAGAGGGAATAGAGGGAATAGAGGGAGTAGAGGGAGTAGAGGGGATAAAGGGAAGAATGTAAAGTTCAACGCTTCCTATTAACTTTTAACTTTATAACTTTTAACTTTTAACGTTTATCTTTATGTGTGGCATTATTGGTTACATTGGGAAAAACCCGGCATATCCTGTTATTATTAACGGATTAAAAAAACTTGAATACCGTGGATATGATTCAGCAGGGATTTCTGTTGTTGATGATAAAGTAAAAACATACAAGTGTAAAGGGAAAATTGCTGATCTTGAGAAACATATTAAAGGAAAAGATTTAAATGGTGTTATTGGTATCGGGCATACCCGCTGGGCAACACATGGAGAACCAAATGACATAAATGCTCATCCCCATAAATCACAGCACGGACATTTTATTATAATTCATAACGGAATTATTGAGAATTATGCAAGGCTGAAAAATAAATTGACAGAAAAAGGATATAAATTTAATACCGAAACAGATACTGAAGTTCTTGCCAACCTTATCGAACATATTTATCTTAAAGGAAAAGTTTCTGCCGAACAGGCTGTCCGTCTTGCCTTGAGGAAAGTTATAGGTGCTTATGGATTAGTTATTATTTGTGCTGATGAGCCTGAACAACTTATTGCTGCAAGGAAGGGAAGTCCACTGGTTATTGGCATAAGTGAGGATGGATATTTTATCGCCTCAGATGCCACACCTATCGTAGAGTATACCAAAAGTGTTGTTTACCTTAATGATAATAATATTGCAATAGTTACGAAAAGTGAACTAAGTCTGAAAACTATTGGTAACAATATATTAACCCCCAAAATTCAAATCCTTGATCTTGATATCGGTGAAATAGATAAAGGAGACTTTAAGCATTTTATGCTAAAGGAGATCTTTGAACAACCCCGGTCAATCCAGGACACTTTCAGGGGCAGGATATCAAGGGAAAGGAATACTATCCACCTTGGAGGATTACATAAAGTGATGCCGAGACTGGTTAATGCCAGGCGAATTATCATTATCGGCTGTGGTACTTCATGGCATGCTGCTCTTATCGGAGAATATCTTTTTGAGGAATTTGCAAGGATTCCCGTGGAGGTTGAATATGCTTCAGAGTTTAGATACCGTAATCCGGTGATTCATATTGATGATGTTGTAATTGTTATCAGCCAGAGTGGTGAAACGGCTGATACCCTGGCAGCAGTGAATCAGGCACGTGAAGCAGGCGCTCTCGTTCTTGGTATATGCAATGTAGCCGGTTCAAGTATCCCCAGAGAAACCCAGGGAGGGGTTTATACACATGCAGGACCTGAAATAGGAGTGGCTTCAACCAAAGCCTTTACTGCCCAGGTTACTGTGCTCACAATGATGGCCATGCTGATAGGGAAAAAACGGTTTATCCTTGATGAAAAAAAATATGAAAAATTCATCACCGAGTTGCTGAGAATACCTTCAAAAATAGAAGAGATCCTGAAAAACAATGATCTTTATAAAAAGATTGCCGGGTTATATGTTAATTCTAACAATTTTATCTACCTCGGCAGAGGTTACTTTTTCCCGGTTGCCCTGGAAGGAGCGCTGAAACTAAAAGAAATTTCATATATACATGCTGAAGGATACCCGGCAGCTGAAATGAAACATGGACCAATTGCTCTTATTGATGAAAATATGCCGGTTGTGGTTATTGCTCCCCAGGATGATTCGTATGAGAAAATTGTAAGCAATATCCAGGAGGTTAAAGCCAGGGGAGGAATTGTGATTGCTGTGGTTACTAAGGGGGATAAAACTATAAGTGAAATTGCGGACCATGTTTTTGAAGTGCCCTCGACAGTTCTTGCTCTGGCTCCGCTGCTTACTGTAATACCTCTTCAGTTGCTTTCATACCATATTGCAGTTATGAGAAGTTGTAATGTTGATCAACCGAGAAACCTGGCAAAATCTGTAACAGTCGAATGAATTAGTCGGCAGTCCTCAGTCGGCAGTCGGCAATTGGTTAGCATCAAATAGCTATACTTTTATTGGGGGCTGAAGACTGGAGATTGAAGACCAATAAATTAAGTGGTACACTGGAAAACCAAGTAGCAATAATATAATGGCAACTAGATTTAAAAACTTAACTTCACATAATTTTTTTGATGATATTTAATAAACGATCTGAAGAAATCGGACGATTACTTAATCATATAATTCAAAATCATGAAAAGTATATATAGCCTGGTCTTTAGTTTGCCGACTGAAGATTGAAGACTGCCGACTTTAATATAATGGGATTAGCCATTTTAAATATTTTATTAATATGAATACATACCGGAAACTTACCCCAGAGGAGATAAAACAACTTAACCGGCAAAATTGTTGTACGGATGACTGGTTAAAGGTTGAAGTAACCAATGATTTTAATCCCGCGAATGTTAAAAACGTGACTTTCTCGGGGAAGATCCGGATGGGTTGCTTCGAAAAAGAGTTTGAACTATCTAACGGAATGAAAAAACAATCAGGTATTTATGATGCTGTTTTGCATAATTCCATAATTGGTGATAATACCTATATTGCACAGGTTAGAAATTACATGGCAAATTATGAGGTTGGTGAAGGATCATTTATCGAAAATGTGGACATAATTGAAGTGGATGGAGAAAGTTCGTTTGGTAATGGTGTTTTGGTGAATGTTCTGGACGAGACCGGGGGAAGAAAACTTCCGATATTTAATGAATTATCAGCTCATCTGGCTTATATCCTGGTACTGTATCGCCATCGTCCCGATATGATAGAAAAACTGTTTCAGATGATCGGAAATTACACGCGAACGGTAACTTCAGTGAAAGGAAAGATAGGGAATAATGTGAAAATTACGAATTCGAGGATCATTAAGAATGTATCTATTGGGGATAACTCTTCCATTGAAGGGGCAGAGATGCTATCCAATGGAAGCATTAATTCCAATTCTCTTGATCCGGTTTATATAGGTCCCGGTGTAATTATGGAAGATTTCATCGTGTCATCAGGTGCAACTGTTTCGGATTCAACGGTTATTGATAAATGTTTTATCGGGCAGGCATGTGAGCATAAAAAGCACTATTCAGCCGAAAACTCTTTGTTCTTTGCAAATTGTGCCGGTTTCCACGGAGAAGCCTGTTCGCTTTTTGCCGGTCCATATACCGTTACACATCATAAGTCTACCTTGCTTATTGCCGGAATGTTTTCTTTTATGAATGCCGGCAGTGGTTCAAATCAAAGTAATCATATGTATAAACTCGGACCAATACATCAGGGTATTGTTGAGCGAGGGGCAAAAACAACCAGCAATTCCTATCTTCTATGGCCTGCAAAGGTTGGTCCGTTTACCCTGGTAATGGGAAGGCATTACAAAAATTCTGATACGTCGAACCTGCCATTCTCTTATATTGTGGAAAGTAAAGATGAAAGTATACTTGCTCCGGGTGTAAATTTGCGTAGTGTCGGAACAATCAGGGATGCCCAAAAATGGCCCAGGAGAGACCGCCGTAAAGATACCCGGAAACTTGACTTCATTAATTTTAATTTACTCAGCCCATACACAATAAATAAAATGATAGCAGGACGCGACCTGCTGATAAAACTCAGGGAGTATTCAGGTGAAAAATCTGATTTCTATACTTATGAGAATACAAAGATTTCCAGAGCTTCTCTTGAAAGGGGAATAAAATTATACGGAATGGGAATTGATAAATTCCTTGGGAACTCGTTGATCAAAAGACTGGAAATAGCTAAATTCAGAACTAACCGGGAGATAAGGGAAAGACTGAAGCCTGATACCGTAATTGGAAAAGGGAAATGGATTGATCTGGCGGGCCTCATTGCTCCTTTAGATGAGATTGAAAAACTAATGAATGATATTGAGCGGGGAAAAATTGATTCTTTAAAGGATATTCGCAAGGTTTTTGAATTCCTGCATAATAATTATTATACCTACGAGTGGACCTGGGTTATTGATATAATACAAAAAGAGACAGGGAAGAACCTGGCTGATTTTACAGCGGAAGATATTATCCAATTAACCACCAGGTGGAAGAAGAGTGTTACAGATCTTGATGAAATGCTTTATGATGATGCCAGAAAAGAATTTACACTTTCAAAGCAAACAGGTTTTGGTATTGATGGAGATATGAAAACCAAGCTTCTTGATTTTGCCCAGGTAAGAGGTGATTTTGAAAAAAACCAACAGGTATCAGCAATTAAAGACCATATTGAGAAAAAATCATTTCTCGGAAATGAGTTAATTGAAAGAATGAAAATGGTTAAATTATAGAGGGGATAGAGGGGATAGAGGGAATAGAGGGAATAGGAGGAATAGAGGGAATAGTAGAGTGTTCTAAAATAACTAAGTATTATCCTGAAGAAGGTTATCTTTTTACATATTGGTCAGAATAGTATTTTTCATATTCTCCGGATATCACATGGTTAAGCCATTCGGTGTTTTCCAGATACCATATAATTGTTTTCTCCAGTCCTTCTATAAAATTAACCGAAGGTTTCCACCCCAGTTCTCTCTGAATCTTTCCCGAATCAATGGCATAACGCAGATCATGTCCTGCACGGTCTTTTACAAAGGTGATCAGTTTTGCTGATGTTCCCGGTTCCCTGTTGAGCTTGCAGTCCATTACTTCACAAAGCTGATGAATGAGGTCAATATTCCTCCATTCATTATTGCCTCCAATATTGTATGTTTCTCCGGTTTTACCTTTATGGAATATCAAGTCGATGGCATTAGCATGATCTTCAACGTAGAGCCAGTCACGTATATTCTTCCCCTTACCGTAAACAGGGATCTCTTTATTGTTTGTGATGTTGTTGATAGCCAACGGGATCAGTTTTTCCGGAAACTGATTGGGGCCATAATTATTTGAACAATTAGAAATGACTATTGGAAGGCTAAATGTGTGATAATAAGCCCTTACCAGGTGATCAGAACTTGCCTTTGAAGAAGAATAAGGGCTACGGGGATCATAAGGAGTCGATTCAACAAAATATCCTTCTTTACCTAATGATCCGTAAACCTCATCGGTTGAGATATGATAGAACAACCTGTCTTTATAATTGTTTCCCCAGAGCTCCTTTGCCGCGTTCAGCAGGTTAACTGTGCCGATTATATTTGTAAAAATAAATTCTGTCGGGTTGGAAATTGAACGATCAACATGCGATTCGGCAGCTAAATGAATAACACCTGTGAAATTATATTTTTTGAACAGACCAAAAACAAATTCCGGATCAATTATATCACCCTTTTCTAAAATATAGTTCTCTTTACTGTCAATATCCTTAAGATTTTCAAGATTCCCGGCATAGGTTAGCTTGTCAAGATTTACGATCTGATAATCGGGATATTGGCTGACAAATCTGCGAACCACATGTGAACCGATGAATCCTGCACCTCCTGTAATAAGAACTGTTTTTTTCATCTGTTTGTTTTTTATTTTTGCTTCTTTAAATATTTCTGCCAATTCCATGCTGACAGCATTGCATCATCAAGACTTCTTTCAGCTTTCCATCCCAACTCTTTATTCGCAAGGCTTGTATCTCCCCATACTTTCTCTATATCTCCGGGCCTTCTGTCAACTATTTTATAATTCAGTTTTTCACCCGTTGCACGTTCAAACGATTTGATAGCTTCCAATACAGATACACCTTCTCCTGTTCCCAGGTTAAACACTTCATAATTTTTTTTATTTTGATTGTTCAACAATCTCTGCAAGGCAACTACATGAGCTTTTGCCAGGTCAACAACATGCAGGTAATCCCTTATTGCCGAACCGTCAGGAGTGTTATAATCATCTCCAAAAACTTTTAGCTCATCACGTATCCCAATAGCTGTTTGTGTAATAAACGGGACCAGGTTATCGGGTATACCAATAGGTAATTCACCGATCAAAGCTGAAGGATGAGCTCCAATTGGATTAAAATACCTGAGTGATATTGCTTTAAGTGAGGGGGTTGATAGAAGAGTATCACTTATGATATCTTCCATTATTTGCTTTGTATTACCATAAGGAGACATCGCCTTTTTTACAGGAGCCTCTTCTGAAACAGGCAGTTTATCAGGTTGTCCGTAAACAGTGCATGATGATGAAAAAACCATATACGGAACATTTTTCTCCTTCATGAAGTGGAGAAGGTTTATGGTAGACACCAGATTGTTATAGTAATATTTCAGTGGATTTGATACCGATTCCCCTACTGCTTTAAAGGCAGCAAAGTGAATAATGGCTCCAATACCGGCATGTTTCTCAAAAAAGGATCTGAGTTGTGATTTATTACAAACATCAAGTTTTTCAAACAGTGGACGCTTACCGGTAATTTCTTCGATACCATCCAATGCATTCATATTTGAATTGGAAAGGTTATCAACAATAATAACTTCGAATCCTGATTCTATCAGTTCAACAACAGTATGTGAACCAATATAACCGACCCCTCCTGTAACAAGAATTTGTTTTCCCATTTTATAAACTCAAATATTCCAATTGGTTAATTTTATTTCTAAATATCCCTTTTATATCAACAAAAATGGCTTTATCAGCAGCGATTGAAGTAAAATACTTTTCATCCAATGTTTCGTATTCTTTATGATTTACTGCCAGAACTATGGCATCATAACCTTTCCCAATCTTTTTCTTAAGTTCGAATCCAAATTCTTTATTAACCTCTTGCATATTAGCATTTGGATCAATTATGTCAACTTTTACACCGAAAGAGACAAATTCATTAATCATATCAACCACTTTGGAATTCCTTATATCACTAACATTCTCTTTAAATGTTACTCCCAGTATCAAAACTTTGGCTTCAGAAATATTTTTCTTTTGGGCTATAATTTTTTTTACAGTTTGTTTGGCAATATAGGCACCCATTGAATCATTTACAAACCGCCCCGAATTAATTATCCGGGCATGATATCCAAGTTCCCTGGCTTTGTAAGACAGATAGTAAGGATCAACTCCTATACAGTGTCCCCCTACAAGACCGGGGGAAAATTTCAGGAAATTCCATTTTGTACCCGCTGCTTCAAGCACTTCGTAGGTATTGATATTCATACGGTTAAAGATAATTGAAAGTTCGTTCATAAAAGCGATATTGATATCCCGCTGGGTATTCTCAATAATTTTGGCAGCTTCGGCAACTTTTATAGAACCGGCACGGTGAATACCTGCTTCAATGATTATCTCGTATGTTTTACTTATGAACTCCAGAGCTTCATCATCACAACCCGATACCACTTTAACAATTTTTATAAGTGTGTGTTCCCTGTCTCCCGGATTTATTCTTTCCGGGGAAAAACCAACTTTAAAATCCTTGCCGCAGGAAAGTCCGCTTTCTTTTTCAAGCAGGGGAATACATTCTTCCTCCGTACATCCGGGGTAAACAGTTGATTCGAAAACGACATAATCTTCTCTTTTTAGCTGTTTGCCCACTAATGATGTGGCATTTAAAAGCATGGTCAGGTCGGGAAGGTTATGATCATCAATAGGTGTTGGTACTGCAATAATGTGGAAAGATGCCTCTTTTAAGTCATTGGGGTCAGTAGTGAATTGAATGTTTTTTCCCATAAATTCTTCAGGGAGCAACTCATGGCTCGGATCTTCACCTTTTTTCATCATTTCTATCCTGTCTTCCCGGATATCAAATCCGATAACAGGAAAATGTTTTGCGAATTCCAAAGCTAAGGGAAGTCCTACATATCCCAACCCGGATACAGATATTTTCATGTTTGTTTTATTAAATGAAGAAATGCTAAAATGCTAAAATGAGTGAATGATTAAATGAATAAATGATTAAAGTTAAAAAATCGTGAATTTCCTCATTACCTCATCTCCTCATCACAATTCTTCTTCTTAAATCTTAAACTCTTCTCTTCTTTCTTTACTTTCAACTTTCAACTTTCAACTTATATTCCTACAGATAGGGTGATATTCACCTTTTAATCCTATAGGTTCTGTATTTCGTATTGCATAAACTGTCTCGATCGATTTTTTTGCATCTTCAAGACAAAATCCCTTACCCCGGAGTATTTTCTGATAGCTAATTGTATGAAGGTCGGTAAAACCATCACTGAATTCAATTTCTTTACCTTCAAGCTTGATCGAACGGAAAGTACGTTGTCCATTTTCCTTAATTTTAACCGGAATGTCATTTTTATCTACACTGAGGAACCATCTTACTCTTGCTTTTTCAAGTTCAAGATACCCGGCAGCTTTATTATTTTGTGATATATGAACCACATTCTTTTTTACATTGCCGAATATCCATGTTAACATATCAAAAAAATGAACACCAATATTTGTTGCAACCCCGCCAGATTTCTGAATATCTCCTTTCCATGAAATAAAATACCAGTTTCCGCGACTTGTTATATATGTCAGATCGAGATTAAAAATTTTATCCTTTGGGCTTTCGTCAATTATCTTTTTTAATTTAATGATAGAAGGGTGTAGTCGTAGTTGAAAGATCGTGTTCACCCTTTTACCGGTTTCCTTTTCAATTTCCTGCAGTGCTTCAATATTCCATGGGTTTAATACGATAGGCTTTTCACAGATGGCGTCTGCCTGATGTCGCAACGCAAAACGTATATGTGAATCATGCAGGTAATTAGGAGAACATATACTGACATAGTCTATTTTTGTTCCAACTCTCCGCAGTTTATCGATATGGCGGTCGAATCGTTCAAATTCCACAAAAAAATCGGAATAAGGGAAAAACCCATCCATAACACCAACACTGTCAAACTTGTCCAATGCTGCAAGAAGAATGTTATTGGTATCTTTTATAGCTTTTAAATGTCTGACAGCTATAAAACCCGCAACACCAATTAGTGCAAAATTTGCTTGTTTCTCCTTATTTTTCATAGTAATTAATTTGTGGATAACAAAGGTAGTTATTTGTATCGGAGTTTCAATGTTAATGGTTTGTGAATGGCTAATTTCATTATGTTTTGCATTTCTAAACTGACTGCCGACTATTAACTAATTTGCGAAGCGACGTTCTTAAGTTATGTTAATTATTATCGCTAATTTTTTTAACTACACCGTCTTTCAATATATATATCTCCTTACTTTCCGGACATTCGGCAATACCATCTTTATCGAAATTGAGTCTATGCCCAAACTCGCTCATCCATCCAATAGGTCGACCGGGGTTGCCAACAATAAGCGAATAAGGTTTAACATCTTTATGAACGACAGCTCCTGCTCCAATAAAAGCATATTTGCCGATACGGATCCCGCAAATTATTGTTGCATTGGCGCCAATACTTGCTCCCTTTTCAACATATGTTTGTTTATACTCATCTTTTCTTATAACTGCACTTCTGGGGTTTATAACATTGGTGAATACCATTGAAGGACCAAGGAAAACATCATCTTCGCATATTACTCCCGTATAAATGGAAATATTGTTCTGTACTTTAACATTTTTTCCCAGTTTAACCTGTGGAGAAACAACAACATTTTGTCCTAAGTTACAATTTTCTCCAATTATACTATCAGACATAATATGGGTAAAATGCCAGATTTTAGTTCCTTTTCCTATGCTGCAACCATCATCTATTACAGCCGTTTCGTGTGCAAAATATTCTTTTCCCATTAAGATTTATTATTTGTAGTTAATAAAAAATTTAATCACATGGTTTACAATGTATTCTAACTGTTCTGTTTCCAGTTCGGTGTGCATAGGTAATGAAATTACCCGTTGGCATAAACTTTCGGTAACCGGGAACTTTTTATTATCATACCCGTAGCTGCCGAAGGCTTTTTGCCGGTGAAGAGGAACAGGATAATATATCATTGACGGGATATTATTTTGGGCAAGATAATTTTTTAACGGGTCTCTTAATTCAGGATCAGTTAACAAAGTATACTGGTGAAAAATATGTGTTGATAATTTATTGCGATATGGAATTGTAATATTTTCCAGGTTTTGGAATGCTTTATCATAAAATGCTGCTGCTTTTTGACGGCTCTGGTTATACTCATCCAGATATTTCAGTTTAACATTCAGTATGGCTGCCTGAATACTGTCAAGCCGTGAATTTACACCAATACTGTCATGATAATATTTTTTCTCCATGCCATGATTACCTATGTAGCGCATTCTTTTTGCCAGATCATCGTTATTTGTTATAATGGCTCCTCCGTCTCCATATGCACCCAGGTTCTTGGAAGGGAAAAAAGAAGCTGTTCCAATATCTCCTATTGTTCCTGCTTTGCTTTTTGATCCGTTACTGAAAAAGTATTCAGCACCAAGAGTTTGTGCAGTATCTTCAATAACAAAAAGGTTGTTCTTTTTTGCGATGTTAAGGATCTCATCCATATTTGCACATTGCCCGAACAGGTGAACCGGTACAATTACTTTTGTTTTTGTTGAAAGGGATTTCTTAATGGAGTCGGGGGATATATTAAAACTGCCGGGTTCAACATCAACAAATACAGGTTTGAGGCCAAGAAAAGCAATCACCTCTGCTGTGGCGATAAATGTAAAATCGGGAGTTATTATTTCATCTCCGGGCTTAAGGTTTAGTGACATGAGGGAGATCTGGAGAGCATCTGTCCCGTTACCACAAGGAATAACATGTTTTACATCCAGGTATTTTTTAAGATTGTTCTGAAAACTCTTTACATCAGGACCATTAATAAATGCGGTGGAATTTATTACTTCTTCGATGGAATTATTAATCAGGGTCTTAATTTTTATATATTGACCCTTAAGATCAACCATCTGTATTTCTTTCATATATTTATCGGTTTAGAAGAATAATTTTGGCACTAAGATAAATAAAATCGGGACATCACTGCCTCACAAATCTTTACTTTCCTCTATTTTTCCGGAGTAAAAATTATTGACTGGATTAAATTTTATTTATCTTTGTTTTTGAAATAATAAATAAACTTTCATTTTGGAAAATTATATAAAAGAACTTCTGTTTCAGCACGACTGTGTTATTATTCCTGATTTTGGCGGGTTTGTTGCCAATATACAATCGGCAAAGATCAACCAGACACAGAATTCGTTCTCACCACCTTACAAGGAGATAAGTTTTAACCGTGACCTGAAACATAATGATGGTTTGCTGATTGGTTATGTGTCCAGGGCGAAAAATATTGGGTTTGTTGATGCCAAAAGGCTTGTTGATTCATTTGTGAAGAATTTGAACATTAAACTCAATAAGGGAAAGAAGGTGATTATTGAAGATGTTGGCGCCCTGCAAATGGATAAAGAGAAAAATATTCAGTTCGAACCTTCAAATACAATTAATTTCCTGCTTGATTCATATGGATTGGATCATTTTAATTTCGATCCGCTTGAAGAGTATGATGTAACTAAACGTATTCAGAAAAAGTTTGAGGAAAGATCTCCTGCCTCCCTTTCAAGAAGACGTACACTCAGGCGCCTGGCTATTGCTATACCTGTAGCTGTTGCCCTGGTACTTATTCCGTTAAAAACAAATATGCTGGATTTTAATGCTGACATTTCTTCACTCAATCCTTTTTCCAAAACTGAACAAGTCCAACCCAAAACAGAAAGTGCTGTTACCGAAAAACCAAAAATTGAAAAAATTGATATAGAGAAGCCTGTAACCATTGAAGAAACTATTACTCAACAAGCACCAGTCAGTCAGCCCGAAAAACCTGTCACCGACCTGCATTACTACATCATTGCCGGCAGTTTTTTAAGTGAAAACAATGCACTCGGCATGAAAAAACAACTTGCAGGACAAGGGTTCGACCCGGTTGTTTTCAAAGCCAATAATGATTTTTACCGTGTTGGTATGAAAGGATATTCTTCTATCGACCTTGCAATAAAAGAGATGAGAGAAATGAGAAAGAAACAGGGTTTTGAACAGGTATGGGTAACGAAATATTAAGAAGGACAAAGCTTCGCAAAGTAATTTACAAAGCAATATTTGATTATTAGGAACTAATCAGGATACAGGATACAGGATACAGGATACAGGATACAGGATACAGGATACAGGATACAGGATACAAGATGCAGGAGGATATATAACTTATGGTTCTCGATTCCCACTCTGCTCTCTTCCCTTTCAACTTTCAACTTTCTACTTAACAGTACAACCATCGGGTATTTTTTCGGTGGGAGAAACAAAAGTTAATTTTCCTTCACCTGTCTCAGCCATCAGGATCATCCCATGAGATTCTATTCCTCTTATCTTACGGGGTTGCAGGTTAAGCACTATTGATATTTGCTTTCCAATAATTTCAGCAGGATCAAAATGTTCGGCAATACCTGCAACAATGGTTCGCTCATCTACACCGGTTCTTATTTTTAGTTTGAGTAATTTTCCGGTTTTAGGAACTTTTTCAGCTTCAAGAATGGTTGCTGTCCTGATATCAACTTTAGTGAAATCTTCAAATGATATAGTATCTTTTTGTTCCATAATCCCGGTTGTATTTTCAAATATTTTCTGTGTTTGCGCCAATTTATTTACCTGTTTTTCAATTATTTCATCTTCAATTTTTTCAAATAAAAGAGAAGATTTATTTATTTTATGTCCGGCAGAAAGCAGATCTTTTTGTCCGATCATTTCCCAGCTCCCTCCTGAAAAATTCAGGAATTTTTTTATTTTTTCTACCGTGAATGGAAGGAAAGGCTCCAGGATAAGAGACAGATTTGCGGTTATTTGCAACGAAATATTCATTATTGTTCCAACCCTTGGTTTGTCTGTCTTAATAACTTTCCATGGTTCTGTATCTGCCAGATATTTATTACCCAGTCTTGCCATATCCATAGCAAACTTTTGAGCTTCCCGGAAACGGTAATTCTCCAGACTGTTTTCAACCTTGTTCTTCAGTTTTAATATTTTGTCTGAGGTTTCTTTATCAAAGTCAGTTAATTCTGATAATTCCGGCACTTCCCCGTCAAAATATTTCTGGGTGAGGATAAGTGTACGATTAACAAAGTTCCCCAGCACTGCCACAAGTTCGTTGTTGTTACGCGACTGGAAATCTTTCCATGTAAAGTCGTTATCTTTTGTTTCGGGAGCATTGGCAGTTAATACATACCGCAGTACATCCTGTTTTCCGCTGAACTCTTCCAGGTATTCATGAAGCCAGACAGCCCAGTTTCTTGAAGTCGAGATCTTATCTCCCTCAAGGTTAAGGAATTCATTTGCAGGTACATTATCAGGAAGAATATAACTCCCTTCAGCCTTGAGCATTGACGGAAAGAAAATGCAATGAAAAACAATATTATCCTTACCGATAAAATGCACCATCTTAGTGTCAGGATCTTTCCAGTACTTTTCCCAGTTATCTGTCAATTCCCTGGTAGCCGAAATATATCCTATCGGGGCATCGAACCAGACATACATAACTTTTCCTTTTGTGTTTTCAACAGGAAGTGGAACCCCCCAATTCAGATCGCGGCTAACAGCCCTGGGTTGCAGACCCATATCAAGCCATGATTTACATTGCCCGTAAACGTTTATTTTCCAGTTTTTATGGTCCTCAAGGATCCATTTCTTCAGGAATGGCTCATATTTATCTAATGGCAGGTACCAGTGTTTGGTTTTCTTACGAACCGGTTCGCTTCCGCTTATAGTTGATTTTGGATTGATCAGATCTGTTGCATTAAGTGACGTTCCACATTTTTCACACTGGTCTCCGTAAGCATTTTCATTCCCGCAGTGAGGACAGGTTCCGGTAATATACCTGTCGGCAAGGAACTGATCTGCTTCATTGTCATAATATTGCTCCGTTTCCTGTTCAATAAAATCTCCGTTATCGTAAAGTTTTTTAAAAAATTCAGAAGCGGTTTCATGATGAATTTTAGCTGTGGTTCTTGAATAAATATCAAAATCAATCCCGAATTTTTCAAATGATTTTTTGTTTAATGAATGATATTTATCGACAATATCCTGAGGAGAAATCCCTTCGTTTCGTGCTTTCAGAGTAATAGGCACACCATGTTCATCCGACCCGCAGATTGAAATAACATCTTTCCCTTTTGCCCGTAAATAGCGGGTATAAATATCTGAAGGAACATAAACACCGGCAAGATGCCCGATATGAAGAGGTCCGTTAGCGTAAGGCAATGCAGAAGTAATAAGGAAGCGTTTATATTCTTTCATCAAAACCGGTTTATTTTAAAAATATGCAAATTGAAACAAAGATAACCAAGAAAATCATATTTTTGGAGTAGCAAGGAGAAGAAAAACAAATCGCAGAGGCGCAAAGACGCAAAGAGGAGGCGAAAACGAGAAAGAACTCGTAACCCGTAACACGAAACATTTTAGTTATTTTAGCTACTTCTTCGCACTGAATAATTACCTGTTTTTTTTTAATTTTTAATTTTTAATTTTTAATTTCTATTAAATGACAATACAGCAAGAAGTGGGAAAAAGGGGGGAACAAATTGCAATAGACTACCTTATTGCAGAAGGATACAGGATACTTAAACGAAATTGGTATTTTAGAAAAAAGGAAATTGATATAATTGCAGAAAAAGACGATTTCCTTGTAATTATAGAGGTTAAATCCAGATCGGTTGGTTTTCAGGAAAATCCAAGGGATGCTGTGAATATGAAAAAACAAAAGTTCCTTATCCAGGCTGCCAATGCTTATGTTTATAAATTTGATATTGAACTGGAAGTTAGATTTGATATTATAACCGTGGTTTTTTTAAATGAACACGAATATAAGCTTAAACATATTGATGATGCTTTTTACCCAACTTTATAGCATAAAACACAATTACATGAACATAGAAATTTTCAGAGACTATTGTCTGGCAAAACCGGGCGTTACGGAAGGATTCCCTTTTGATGAAACAACTCTTGTGTTTAAAGTTATGGGGAAAATGTTCGCACTGACAAATCTTGATAGCGACCTTTCTGTAAATTTGAAATGCGATCCGGAAAAGGCGATTAGTTTACGGGAGAACTATCCGGCAATAAAACCGGGATATCACATGAATAAAAAATATTGGAACACAATTGAAATCGACGGCTCGGTACCTGATAGTCTAATTTTTCAATTAACAGACCACTCGTATATACTGGTGGTTGACAGTATGACAAAACTTAAAAAAGAGCAATTGAAGAAACTTAAAAACAAAAACTAATGAAAAGAATTAGAGGTTATTTTATACAGGGATTATTATTTATTGCTCCCATAGGTGTAACAGTTTATGTAGTTTACCTGGTTTTCAAGTTTATTGATAATTTACTGAAAACATATATTGATCCGGTGCTGCCAGTAAACATTCCGGGAATGAACCTTTTAGTTGTATTAATGGTCATTGTATTACTGGGTTTTCTGGGACAATCCATTATTGCATCACCGATCAGGATTTTTATTGAAAAATCATTGAAAAAAGCTCCGCTGATAAAGATTGTCTATTCTTCAATCAGGGATTTACTATCTGCTTTTGTCGGGAAAGAAAAGAAATTCAACAAACCGGTTTTAGTAAGGGTAAATACAATTTCAAACCTTGAAAAACTAGGATTCCTCACTCAGGAAGATCTTAGCAGTCTTGGTATTAAAGAAAATAAAGTCATTGTTTACTTCCCACATTCCTACAATTTTTCGGGGGAAATGTTTATTGTTCCAGGTGAGCATGTAACACCAATTAAAGTACCATCTGCAGAAGTAATGAAAATTATTATTTCAGGAGGAGTTGCAGGTTTTTAGCAATAAGTAAAGATAATACAGAGGAAATTTATATTTTTATAAAAAAAAGCTTAAAAATGAGAAAAATCACTTCAATTATTTTGCTTGCATTGCTGATACCGGTTGTTTCAGCGCAAAAGATCGAAAAAAAGAACTTTGATTTTAAAGAAATTAAAACTCTTAAAACCATCAGCGTAAAAAGTCAGGATCGCACCGGTACATGCTGGTGCTTTGCAACAACATCATTTCTTGAGACTGAATTGATCAGGATGGGCAAAGGGGAGTTTGACCTGTCGGAAATGTTTTTTATCAGAAATGCTTATAAGACTAAAGCAATGAATTATGTAAGGTTCCATGGCAAAACGAATTTTACCCAGGGAGGCCAGGCGCATGACGTATTAAATGAGATAGCAGAACACGGTATAGTTCCGGAAAGTGTTTATTCAGGGAAGGTATATGGACAGGAAATACATAATCATAGCGAACTAAGAACTGTTATTAAAGGAATGCTGGATGGTGTGATAAAAAGCCGAAAACCCACACCTGTTTGGAATGATGCATACTGCTCGGTTCTTGATACTTATCTTGGTGAAACGCCGGCTTCTTTTACTTACGATGGAAAGACTTATACCCCTGGATCTTTTGCAGAAACACTGGGGATAATTCCTGATGATTATATTGAGCTTACCTCGTACAGCCATCAGCCCTATTATAAGAGTTTTGTGCTTGAAGTACCTGACAACTGGTCGTATGATGGATACTATAACCTGCCTGTTGACGATCTTATTGAGGTTATGAAAAAGGCAATTAAAGCGGGTTATTCTATTGCATGGGATGGCGATATGAGTGACAAGGGTTTTTCACACAAAAATGGTGTTGCAATAGTTCCTGAAACCGATTGGGATGATATGAGTGACGAAGTAAAAGATTCGATTTTTGTTAAGCCGGGGAAAGAGAAGCAGATAACTCAGGAAATGCGGCAGGAAGCATTTGGTGATTATACTGTTACCGACGATCACCTGATGCATCTTACAGGGATGGCAAAAGACAAGGACGGCACTTATTATTTCCTGACAAAAAATTCCTGGGGACCGGAGAGTAATGATTTTGGGGGATATTTGTACATGTCAGAATCTTTTGTCCGTTTACATACCATCGCGTTTATGGTTCATAAAGACGCATTGCCAAAAGATATTAAAGAGAAGCTTGGGTTGTAAGTTTTTCTCTATTCTTCCACCATCAGATTGCAACCCCTGATATCACTTGAATCAAACCGGCCAAGAACTTCAAATCCACTGTTTGGGAGGAGCCGGCCGAGATCCCGGGTTTCAATAAATGAGCATGAATTGTAATTTGCCAGATCAATTATATTGATGCCCCCCGATCGTCCATTCTCAACATATGATAAAGGATCATAGCCATCCCTTATCAGTACATTTATCCAGGGTGGGGTATGAAAAATTCCATCTCCTTTGGAATATGCCTGCGATAACAACTCTGTCATTCCGAATTCCGAATGGATCAATTTTGTGTTGAATGCTTTGCATAAAACTTTATGCAGTTCTTCCCTGATGATCTCTTCTCTTTTGCCCTTCATCCCCCCGGTTTCCATAACAATCTGCCCTGACATATCCGGCTTATATTTTTCTGCCAGGTCAAGCAGGGCAAAACTGACACCAAACAACAGGATCTTCTGGTTTTGTTCACGTAAACGGATTATTTTTTCTGTCAGGTCGTCAAGTTTATCAAGATAAAAACCGCTTTCCGGGTTATTGCTTTTTTTTATCAGGTAGTCCATCATGTAAATAAGAGACGAACCTTCTTTTTCAAGATATGACGGCAGCAAAGCAAGTATGCAGAATTGTTCGGGATTACCGTAGAAATATTGAAATGTCCTGGTAAAGCTTTCCTGGTACAGGCTTATATCAGTTACATAATGTTTGGAAGTTCCGGCACCGGTTGTCCCGCTGCTGGTAAAGATTTTTCCGGGGACATCTTTACCTGTGATTATTTTATCCGTTTTGAAAAATTCGATGGGTAAAAATGGTATTTGGACAAGCTGGTGAATACTACCGGTGGTAATTCCCAGATGGTTGAGATATTTTGAATAGGTGTCGTTATTTTTTGCCTGGTATTGAAACACTTCAAGTGCCAGGGGTTCAAAATCCTTTGATGATTTAATTTTAAATATTTTGTCTTTGATTAAATTCATTGGCAAATGAAGATTAAGAATTTCTCGCAGACTCTATTTAAATTCCAGTGATCCGTCCGGTTGATATTCCCAGAGGAATGTTGTCTCTGCATAGTCTTTGGTGTCTTTAACAAACGCTTTCACCTCTTTTATCAGGATCTTGCCGAATTTATTAGCTGCTGTACAGAAAGTCCACACCTGGTTTTCATTAAGCGGGTCGGCAAGGAAAACGTAGTTGGAATCGATAACGTTTTTGTATTGCTCGAAATATTGTAACGCAAGCGAAGAATCACTGAATTCTGCAGTTAAGCTGAATGATTTATTCTGATTTGGGCTATCAAACAATGCTCCGGTTACTTGTCCCCCTGCTTCTGTTACAGGCATGATAAAAAAATCGGGGATTATTCCATCTCCTGCCGGGTTATATTTTATCACTTCACCCTGCTCAAAAGAGAAGCCGTAAATTGAATATGTTGATCCTTCCAGGAAACGATCGGATGTCAAAGTTGCTTCACCGGAAGTATCAGGATTTTCTTCCTTTTCGCAGCCCGAAAAAGCAAAAAGCAATAAAACAGAAAATATAAATACCCTTTTCATATTTGTATACTTTTTAACAGATAAAAGAATTACGTTATTAATTACGTTATTAATAACGTTATTAATAACGTAATTAATCTTCGCTCCGTTCATGTTCATAAACCAATTAGGTGGTCATACGATAGTCAAACAATAGTTTTTTACACAATAATCGAACCTCTACGATATACTTGCATTCTCCCGCTCCATCTCTTTGTTTCTCCGTAGTCACACTGTATACTCTTCGCTATTTACTACATACTATTTACTTCCTACTTCTTCACCTCATCACCTCATCACCTCATCACCTTATCACCTCATCACCTCATCACCTCATCACCTCATCACCTCATCACCTCATCACCTCATCACCTCATCACCTCATCACCTCATCACCTCA
>JAUXED010000104.1 GCA_030618105.1 Bacteroidota bacterium
TAGAGCGTCCCGATAAAAATCGGGAAGGTCTCGGGTTCAAGAGGAAAAATGAAATATTAAGGCGAGGTAGCTCAGATGGTTAGAGCGTATGATTCATAATCATGAGGTCACGGGTTCAATTCCCGTTCTCGCTACAAAGCCCGGATAATGGATTCTGGGCTTTTCTTACTTATTTATATATTATGTCTTTTTTTACATATATCATCTACAGTGATAGCAAGAACAAGTATTATGTTGGTTATACTCAAGACATAGAGACCAGGGTATGTAAACACAATAATGGTGCAACACCTTCCACCCGTCCAGGAAGGCCATGGATACTGGTATATAGTGAGGAGTATACTGAAAAATCTGCTGCCATTAGGCGAGAGATTGAAATCAAGAAAATGAAAAGTCGGAAATATATTGAGCAGTTAATTGGGAAGACACAGAACGGATAGAGCGTCCCGATTTTAATCGGGAAGGTCACGGGTTCAATTCCCCTTCTCGCTACAAAATCCTTCACCGGAGAGTCTTTAAAATGAAGAGATCACTCCATCCATCCATTGTGTCCGGGATTCCAGATATGATTTCAGGCTTTCTATACTTGACTCATAGTCAACATCAATACCCACCCCCCATATATTATAATTCCTGTTTACTGCCCCGTTCTCTTGTAAGTAGCCGGCTGTTTGGTCAACAATGTTAAGCAGCTCATCTGTACTTGACACACTTGATCTTAATCCGGTCCATCGTGTTTTTAATGCACTTCTAAATATGGGGTCTTCCATTAATCTTGGCCACCAAAAAGGCACCATCCAGGCATCCCTGCTCACGAATTGGTTATAATTGATAACCCAATCGTCAAGAGGTACCCTGTCACCGGAATCATAACCAATGTTCAGATCCCATATCGGACCCATGTTCAATTTACCTCCCCTGTCTTTATACATGTAAGTACTCAGGCGATAACCGTCAACATTTCGACACACTTCATTGATAATAAAATAATCAACAAAGCTGCCGAGGTCAATATAGTCGGTGTACGTTCTGATCTCTGTGGTGAAGTCATCTATCAATAATGCTGTCTCGAAATCATGAATGTAACCCTGGATATAAGCTTGTTGAGCATCTGTGATATTTTCAGCCTTCGGGTATTCATATAGAAAATAGGTCTCTAAATACTGATTGGAATGGTATGGAGGATCATACGGATCGAAATCGAGGAGATCACCGTTGATATCATATTGTGATCTGAAACTAATATCTGACGTATACCGTGCATCATCATCCCAATTATTTTCGAAGTATTCCAATGGTTGATCGATATTCAGATCCCCCCCTGCAGTCTTGTCAATTTTTAAAATATACCCACCGGTAATGGTCTCAGGATCGATATCAGCCGGACTCATTGTTTGAATATCTATTCTATTCTTGTCCCGCTTCAGCTTTTCCATGAATACATATATCCCCAGATAATTTCCGTTAATCTCCAGCTCAACGAATTTTGATCTGCTGGCATACCTCCCCATGTTGCGGAAAAGCTGATAACCTAAATAGTTATACATCAATGTACGATCGAAGATATATCCATGATCAAGATTGACGATGTGCCCCATTAGAATCCAGTCCTCCTCCATCGGAAAATCAAAGAATGCAACATCTATATCGTTTCCACCGGCATCCCAGGTTTCAATGCCGAAAGATTTCTTATCTGATATTCTAAATGAGGTGGATCCCCTGTATTCAATTCCAATATTTGCACTTTGAATCTTCGCCTTATGTACATAGATACTCATTTCAGCGGGAATTTTAGGCTCGTTCAGGATACTAATCCCTCCGGTTTCAATCACGATATAAGGTATTTCGCTGCTTCCAATTTCAACATCAAACAGAGGTTCTTCGTTTAGGTCTTCAATAATATCCTTTTGACAAGACCATAAAACCAAAATAAGGATAAGCGCAACGTATCTGATAAAGTTGTTCATGTATTTCTTTTATAAAACCATACCAACCAATTAGCAATTAATGCAAAATCAATCAGATTATGGGTTGAAAATAAGCTTATGTTTTTTTATTTACTAGTTTACTGCCATATTTTTTATATAAAAATAATTCCTTTTCATAACCAAGTTATATTTTTACATCAATGTCTGTGTGTTTATTTGTAAATATATATACTTATAAAATAAATAATGGGAATAAAATTGTACTTTCCATTGTCTAATAATGAATAAGCTATGCTTGTTTATATATATCTAATAAATGTTAATTACAGGACCAGCTGGTCAGATGTTTCAGTGAGTATATAAACCAATAAAATAACCATTTAAAACCAAACTATATAAAATGAATCGATCTATATTTTATAAATTATTTGTTTTGCTTCTTATCTGCTTTATTACAGAAAATACGCAAGCACAAGAATCAAATACTGAACTTGATAGCCTGCGTAAAAATGCTGTTCGTCTATTTATTGATTGCCAACGTTGTGATATGGATTACATCAGACGTGAGATACCATATGTTAATTATGTTAGGGACGTTAAAGAAGCCCAGGTATATGTTTTGGAAACCAGACAGAGTACCGGTAGTGGAGGCAGCAAATATACTTTTAATTTTTTAGGCCAGGAGAAATTTGACGGGATGAATGACACCCTTGTTTATGCGAGCAGGCCTGATGATACCAGGGATTTTACCCGTGAGGGCCGTACCCAAATGTTAAGAATGGGATTGATGAGGTATGTTGCAAAAACTCCTATTTTTGAGGAGGTGCAAATCAGACATACAGGTCGCTCGGTACCGGAGGAAGTTATTGATAAATGGAATTACTGGGTTTTTGAACTTGAAACAAGACCGCGTTTTGAGTTGGAGGAATCACTGAAGGAGATGTCTTTCAGGAATTCTGTATCGGCAACGAAAATTACATCCGAGTGGAAAATTGAAATGGATTTTGATCAACAATTCACCAGAACAAAATATAACTTTGAGGATACAACATATACAGAAGATAAGAATTCCAAATCTCTGGAGAATCTTATTGTAAAAAGCATAGGCGAGCACTGGTCGGCTGGAGCCGCGTTTGATATTTCTGCTTCAACGTTCCAGAATATGAAATTAAATTATGAAGTTTATCCATCAATCGAGTATAACATTTTTCCATATTCTCAATCAACACGCCGTCAGTTAAGATTTTTATATGGAATTGGTTATTCATACAATAAATATAACGATACAACAATTTATAATAAGATTGAAGAAAATTTATTTGGACAAAAGCTTGAAATAGCCTATCAGGTCCAGGAAAAATGGGGTTCTATTAATGTTTCTCTTGAAGGGTCAAACTATTTTCATGATTTTTCTAAGAACAAGATTGAACTGGAAGGATTTATCAATATCAGGATAGTAAAAGGTCTTTCATTAATGGTTTTCGGGAGTGTAGGGCGAATCCACGACCAGTTATCTCTTATAAAAGGTGAAGTATCGGAAGCTGATATTTTACTTCAACTCCGCGAACTTGCTTCAGAATACAATATTGATGGAGGCATTGGGCTTACATATACCTTTGGATCAATATATAGTAATATTGTAAACCCAAGGTTTGGAGGTGGAGGGAATTTTTATCGCAGGCGTTAAGTATGGGCTACATACCCCCATGTTAAAGATTTAGTTTTTTATTTATTTACTTTACAGAAAGTTTAGAGAATTAACCAAACAGGTCATTGGCATGTTTCTTGAAATGATCTGATTAGCTATGCGCAGATTACTTATCATATTTATTTTGTCCTGTTGCTCAGGAATCCTCGTTGCTCAGGATACTGTTATGTTCGACCCTGATACGATCGATATTGAAGATTTTGAAGTTATTAAAGGCATCGTATTAGATGGGAAGAAGGTGCCACACTCAGTGATCCGGGCAGTGCAGGTTTTTCCACGCCGCGAATTTGAAAAGAAAAGATACGCCCGGCGATATGGGAGGTTGGTTAGGAACTTAAAGAAAGTTTATCCATATGCTAAGATGGCAAAACAAAGACTTAGTGAGATGGAAATGCATATGATGACTTTAGAATCAGACAGGAAAAAAAGGAAATATATAAACCGGGTTGAGGAAGAGCTAAAGGAGGAATTTGAGGATGATCTCCGGCAAATGACATTTTCACAGGGGCGTTTACTAATTAAGCTGATTGACAGGGAAACAGGGGAGACCACTTATAAATGGATCAAAGAGTTAAAAGGATCTTTTTCAGCTTTTTTCTGGCAGGCAATAGCACGTTTTTTTGGCTCAAACCTTAAAACAGAATTTGATACATTCGGTGAGGATCGAATTATTGATGAGATACTAATTATGATTGAGATGGGAATGATATAAGGCGGAAGGCGGAAGGCGGAAGGCAGAAGGCAAAAGGAAAAAATGAAGAGTTCTAGGTTCAAAGACCAGTAACAAGTGACCAGTTCCCTAAAACAGTTTAAATATTGCTTTAACAACTGCATCTGCTCCTTCGGCGATTTGTACAATATTGGCATCAAGCATATAACATGGCGTTGTAACTATCTTATTTGCTTCATCAACAACAACTTCACCATGTCCCCTGTTTTTATGTGTTGCTCCTAATTTTTCAATGCTTTCTGCTGTCCCTGTATCTTGTCCTATGGTAACTGTTACATTCCCTAAAACTCTGGCAATCAGAACAGGCGAAATACATAAAGCACCAATAGGTTTTCCTGCAGCTGCCATTTCTTTTATAATCTTTTCAACTTCGGGGTTAACTGTACAATCAACATTATCGAAAGCAAAAGAACAGAGGTTTTTTGCTACTCCAAATCCTCCGGGAAAAACTATAGCATCAAAATCCTCTTTGTTGAACTCATTTAATGGTTTAATATTTCCCCTTGCAATCCTGGCTGCTTCAATCAGAACATTACGGGTTTCATCCATTTCTTTACCGGTAATGTGATTAATAACATGGTGTTGCTCAATATCGGGTGCGAAAATTTCATATTCCCCGCCATTCTGTACAATAGCATACAACGTCATTGTGGCTTCATGTATTTCAGCCCCGTCAAATACACCGTTTCCTGAAAGAATAACTGCAAACTTTTTTGTGTCACTCATAACCTGTTTTTTTATTAAATTTCTTTTACAAGTTATGGAAATTTATAATAAATCCATAATTTGTGAAAAAAATTATCCATATGAGACGGACATTTATTGCAATAGAGATCCCTGTTACTGTGAAATTAAAAGAGTTACTTAAATTGCTCAGAGTGGATCTGAGAGAAGAAAAGATCAAATGGGTTAACCCGGAAATATTGCATATTACACTTTCTTTCATTGGTGATACTTCAGAAGAGCAGGTAAATTATATTTCAGAACAACTGGAAAAAATAACTTCAGGATATTCTTCAATAGAGCTGCATTTCAAAGAACTTGGGGTATTCCCGAATTTAAGAAAACCGAGAGTTTTTTGGATTGGAATGGAAAGAAATGAATTATTGGAGAACCTGCAGGGAAAGATTGAAGTGATGCTTCGTAATTATGGAATAAAACGCGAAAACAAACCATTCAGTCCGCACTTAACTATTGCAAGAATAAAATGGATAGATGATATTGACAGGTTAAAATACTGGTTGAAAAAATACCGGGATAAAACAATACAGAAGACAAAAATAGGGGAGGTTATTAATTATGAAAGTAAGTTAACCGCTAACGGACCCGTATACAATTCAATTAAGAAATTTCCCTTGAAGAAAGATCGCTAACGTTCCTAAAAAAATACTACAATTTGTGACTATTGTCCTGAAAATTGTTTCAGGTAACCGGAGGGTGATACTCCATATAATTCCTTGAAACATTTTGTAAAGTACGCGAGATTATTAAATCCTACCTCATAGGCTATTTTAGTTACGTTTCCATTTTTTTGTTCCATTAATTTTGTCGCGCGCTTTAACCTGAGTGTGCGGATAAATTTACTTGGTGACAATCCGGTTAAAGCAAATAACTTTCTGTATAATTGTGTGTGGCTCATACCGGCCTTACCCTGAAGATCCTTCACATTAAAATCAAAATCGGCAAGATGCTCTTCAACAATCCCAATTATGCGATTGATGAATTGAACGTCATAGGAATTAAATGCAATATCTTTTGGTGTAACATTTAAGTTGCTTGCAAACCGTTTTCTTAGTATTTGCCGTTGCTCTATCAAATTTTTCACCCTTGTTCTTAATTCATGTATATTAAAGGGTTTAATGATGTAATCGTCGGCCCCTGTTTCCAATCCTTCGATCCGACTTTCGATATCTGCCTTTGCAGTTAGCATTACAACAGGGATATGACTGGTCCTTTCGTTGGTTTTAACTCTCTTGCAAAACTCAACTCCATCTATCTTAGGCATCATAATATCGGAAACGATCAGGTCAGGGATGCTTTTGATCGCTTTTTTAAGGCCTTCTTCACCATCAGAGGCTTCTTCGATCAGGTAGTCCTTTTGAAATCGCTCTTTTAGATATAATCTAAGTTCCAAATTGTCTTCCACGATTAATATCTGTGAAACTTTTTTATCCGGAATGGATTTAACACCTGAAATGTCATCGATTGCTTTTCCTGATATTGCTTCATTAATTAATTTACGTTCTGCATTTTGCTCCGGTTTAACAATAACATATTCAGATTCTTTCAGATGATCTTTGCCAAGAGGAATTGTGACCATAAAACAACTTCCCTCCCCGGGCTTACTGCTAACTTTTATTTCCCCGTGAATCAAATGCACCAGTTCCTTTGTAAGAGACAACCCGATGCCGGTTCCCCCGCCCTCTATATGATGCTGTTCATCAGCCTGATAGAACCGGTCAAAAATGAAATCCAGTTTATTTTCATCTATCCCAGGACCACTGTCCCTTACAGAAATTTCAATAACATTTTTTTCACCTTCCTTCACAGCCTCTTTAATATGAACAATGCACTTAATTTCCCCATCTTCAGGTGTATACTTAAAGGCATTTGACAGCAGGTTATTCATGATCGTTTCCAGCTTCCCCCTGTCAAAATAAGTAAACAATTCATCCTCAGGCAACTGAAAATTATATTGAATTCTTTTTTTATCTGCCAGTGAAATAAACGATGAGAATGATAGTCTTAATATTTTAATTATATCTGCATCCATGAGTTCAAGCTTCAACTTCCCACTATCCAACTTAGATAGGTTCAGTAGTTGATTAACAAGATCCAACATTCGGAGTCCGTTTCGGCGAATGATACCAAATTTATTATAGTCCTTATCCTTAGATCTTTTATTTGCCATTATCTCTTCAAGCGGACTTAGAATAAGAGTTAGGGGCGTGCGAAATTCATGTGAGATGTTGGCAAAGAAACGGGTTTTCATCCTGTCCATTTCAAGGATATGAAAATCTTTCTCTTCAATTTCACGGGTTCTTTCCTTAACTTGTTTCTCAAGCTCTTC